>JAICWV010000238.1 GCA_025966365.1 Chloroflexota bacterium
GCCGAGGGTGCCGCGCAGGAAATCGCTCAGGAGGAGACGCGCGGGGACAGTCGCTTTCACCTCCTCGCCGTTGAGGGCAAGGGAAACTGTTCGCGTGTCGGTCATGCTGCCACTCCGACGCGCTCGTGAGCCGTCTGCAGCGCGCGGTGGACCAGCGCCGCCGCCACGTCGCGGCGGTACTCGGCGTCGGCGTGGATATCGCCGGTGGGCTCAGTCGCGTCCGCCGCCTGGTGGGCTGCCTCGTCAAAGGCGTCCTCTCCCGGAGCCAACCCCTTCAGACTGGCCTCGGCCCGAACGGCACGCATAGGCGTCGGCGCGGTTCCTCCCAGAGCGATGCGCGCATCGGCAATCATTCCATTCGGATCGAGGGTGAGGGAGACCGCCGCCGCCACCAGAGCGAAATCGCCGTGCCGCCGGGCGACTTCCAGAAACGCCTGGCCCGTCCTCGGCAGCGGAAGCGGCAGCCAGACATCTGTGACAATTTCGTCCGGCTCAACATCGGGAGTGCAGGTAAACAGGAAGAACTCCTCTGCCGGCACCACGCGCTCGCCGCTCCTCGATTGCATCGTCGCTGCGCCGTTCAGCGTCAGAAACACCAGAGGTAGTTCGGCGGCTGGATCAGCATGGGCGATGGAGCCGCCGATGGTGCCGCGATTGCGGATCTGGGGATGTCCGACCCAGGAGATGGCCTCATGGAGCAGTGGAATCGGTTCGGCATGTTCTTCCACCGCCGTCTGGCGGGTCATGGCCCCGAAGGCAAGGCCGGCCGCGCCGTTGTGGGATCGCTCTTCTACGTACTGCAGATCTGCGATGCGATTGAGGTCGATCAGCGCTTGCGGCTGAGCCAGGCGCATATTGAGGAGCGGAACCAGACTCTGCCCCCCGGCCAGGATCTTCCCCTCATCGCCGTACTCGGCGAGCGCCTCCAGCGCCTCCGCGACCGTTGCCGGATCGCGGTAGACAAAGGGCGCAGGCTTCATCCTTCCTCCCCGTCCGATGAATGTCCAACTATGTGACGGAGCGAAGGAATGAGTCAAATGAGGAGACGAGAAATGTACGGGAAATCGTAGGGTAAGGCTTCACCGCGACGGGGTGCAGTATGGTCCGTTCGCTCCGATTCGTGATCAGCAGGGTGACAAAGGTGGGGAGAACGACATTTGCACCGGACTGCGGGCTGAAGCCCTCGGCTACCGGAAGTGCCCGTTATGTCGCCCATGACGTAGCCGAGGGCTTTAGCCTGCAGTCTCTCTCGATGGTTGATAGCGCGGCAATGGCGGACCACTGTTCGTGGAAACGCAGCGTGCGGGAGATGCCGGATTGTAGGCACGCCCTACATTCCGGCGCCGTTCGTCGTCCAGCCGTCCAACCTCGCGACGCATGCATCCGGGCAGTTCTCCCTCCTGACCACCTTTTACAATGCATGGATGTCGGTAATGAGCAGCACGCTCCAGGAGCCCGGAGAAGTCCTTGCCGCCAGCGTGGAGCAGGGCGACGTGCCCGGTGCCGTTGCCCATGTTTCCTGGCGGGGCAAGCCCGTGTTCCAGGGCGCATTTGGCTGGGCTTCGGTCGAGCCCGAGCCGCGGCCCATGCGCCACGACACGATCTTCGATCTGGCCTCGCTCACCAAGCCGTTGGCCGCCACCCCCGTGATCCTGCATCTGATTGAGACGGGAGCGATGGCTCTGGAGGATCCTATCGGGAGGTATCTCCCCGAACTGGAGAGACGGCCGATTGGGAAAGCCACTATCTCCCGGCTGCTGACGCATACTTCCGGCGTGGCCGCGCACTTCCGCCTCTACCTACACGCCCGCGATCGGGAGGCGGTGGTGCAGGCAATCGGCTCGCTCGACCTCGCCTACGAGCCGGGGACGCGCGTCGAATACAGCTGTCTCGGCTTCATCCTCCTCGGCATCGCCGCCGAGCGCATCACTGGCGAGTGGCTGGATGTCCTGGCGGATCGCCTGGTGGTTCGGCCGCTAGGGCTCACAGACACCGGCTACCGACTGGATCGGCCCGAAGAGCGATTCGCCGCCACGGAACGTGGAAACGAGTACGAGCGGGGCAAGACGGACGGCCAGGAATGCTCCTTCGCGGATTGGCGGACGGACTACGTCCCCGGCGGGGTACATGACGGCAACGCCTATTACGCCATGGCGGGCGTCAGTGCCAACGCCGGGCTCTTCGGCACTGCCGCCGAGGTTGCGAGGCTGGGCGAGATGTGGCTGAACGGGGGCGAGCTGGACGGCGCGCGAATTCTCTCGCCGCAAACGGTGGTGCTTGCCACCACCAATCTCACGCCGGGACTCAATCTGGCGCGCGGGCTGGGCTGGCAGATCGTGACCCCCGGTATCACCGAGGAGACCGGGCCCTGGTCCTCCGGCACGCTCTTCTCGCCCCGGACATACGGTCACACCGGGTTCACCGGCACCTCTATCTGGGTCGATCCCGAGGACGAGATCGTGGCGGTGCTCCTGACCAACCGCGTGCATCCGCGGATTGAGGACGACGGTACCCGCAGCATCGGCGTCCGTCACCGCTTCCACAACGCCGTGGCCCGCGCGCTGAAGGGTGTCTGACCGGCCGCCAGCCCGACCAGCATGAGACGGTCCCGGTAAGCGCATGCGGTCGCTCTGGCGCAA
>JAICWV010000131.1 GCA_025966365.1 Chloroflexota bacterium
AGGTGGTGACGCCGTCGGCCGCGCTCTGCGGATCGGCGTAGTGTAGATTCACCTCGATCTGCCCCGGCCCGTACTCCTCCGACCACTGCTCAACCTGCAGTCCAACGCTCTGCAGGCTCGCCAGCAGCTCCTGCATGAAGAGCGGTTCGAGGTCGAGGCCGGCCAGCGTGGCGAACTGCGGCGCACCCAGAAATTGAACGCCTGGACCGTCCTGCCCGGGCGCCAGAATGTATGCCTCCGGCTCGAAGGCGGTATTGAAGTGCAAGCCGCGGCCGGCCGCCCTTTCCATCACCCGCCTCAGGCTCGTGCGTGGACAGCCGGGCCAGGGCATACTCTTCGCATCCACCAGATCCGCATACATCTGCGCCACGCCCGTCTCGTAGGGGACGGCGGCATAGGTAGATGGATCGGGCCGGGCAAAAATATCCGGCGAGGCCAGATCGAAGGCCGCGCCGGGCGGGAAGAGATCGCGGGAGTTGAAGTCGACGGTGGGTGAGCTGAAGTTGACGCCATGCTCGAAGGCGCCGGGAAGGCTTGCCGGCATGAGGCTCCGCGCGCGGGCGATGCCGTTGTAGTCGAGAAAGATGACGCGTACCTGCTCGATCCCGTCCTCACGGACGCGCCGGATGACGTCCTCCGCTCCCGCCATGCAGCCCCCTCCGTATGTTCTGCATCACTATAGGAGGCGGGAAGAATCCGGCATCATGCAGAACTTCTGCCGGGAGCGTTAGAGTTCGGTGAAGAAGCAGGTGTCGGCGCCGGTGTGGCAGATCGGCGTCTCGCCCGTCTCCGGCTCGACCTCCGCCAGAAGGGCGTCGCCGTCGCAGTCCAGCGTCAGCCGCTTGATCAGCAGGTGATTACCGGACTGCTCGCCCTTGAGCCAGAGCTTCCGGCGGCTGCGGCTCCACAGGTGGAGCTGCCCCGTCTGCTGCGTCCACTGCAAGGCTTCCTCGTTCATGTAGCCCAGCATCAGCACCGTCTTGTCGGCCGCATCCTGGACAATGACCGGGACCAGCCCGTTACCCTTCTCGAAGTCAATTGTCGGTTCGTTCATACTTCATCCTAGATTCCACCTCCACCAGCATGGATAGCACGCCTCAGGATTTTCATCTCTCGGACCACCTCGGCACCCTCACGCGGCAACAGCTTCAGACCGCCCTCGACCGCTTCGACGCGGGAACGCTCATCAACGCTGAGCTCATCCCCTTCGGGCTCTTCGGGCAGAACGTGTTCCTTGAAACCGATCGAGGCGAGTATGTGCTGCGCTGCTGGTCACACTATCCCTGGCAGTTCCCCAAGGAGCGCTTCTTCGCCAACCTCCTCCACGAACGGACCGCGGTCCCGGTTCCCTGGCCGTATCTGGTCGAGACGTCGGCCGACATCTTCGGCTGGGACTTTGTCCTCATGCCGGCCCTGTCGGGCATCCGACTGGCGGACCGTGCGGTGCGAGCGACGCTCACCCCGGAAGACCGTCAGAGCGTGGCCCGGGCGATCGGCAAGGTGCTGTCTGAGATGCAGACGACACGGGGAGATGTGCCCCGTCAGTACGATCTCGCCGCCGACGCCCTTGTCCCCTTCGAGACCTCCTGGCCGGAGTGGATCGTCAGCCGTCTGCGCCGGTGCCTGATCGAGGCACGATCACATTCCGATCGCACCCCCGGCGTAGACGTTGCCTGGGTGGAGAGCATCATCGAAGGAGCGAGAGAAGCACTGGCAGTCCCCTTCACGCCTGTCCCCGTTCATAGCGACTTCGCCTACAACAACATGCTCGCCGAGCGCACGGAGAGCGGCTGGCGGATCAGCGGGGTAGTGGACCTGATGGATATGTGCATGGGCGACGGCGAGATCGATCTGGTGCTGGTGCCTCGCATGTATGTGGACGAAAAGCTGCCTGACTGCGCTGCTGCCTTCCTCAGGACGTACCTGGAGCACCGCCCGCCGCGGCCGCTCTTCCTGCAGCGCTTTAAGCTCTACACCCTCCTCTACCTTCTGATCGGCTGGGAGTACGGTCAGCGGCGCCCGGAACTGAACTGGTGGGATTCCACGCTCACGCTACGGGAATACGTCGAACCCATCCTGACCGAAACGGTCTCGGTGGCCAAAAGTCTGGGTAAACACGACTCGGCGCACTTAGAGGATGGGTGAACAAAAACATTGCACCGGATGGCGGGCTAAAGCCCTCGGCTACGTCGTGGACGACAGAGCGGGGCAATCACGTAGCGGAGGGCTTTAGCCCGCATTCCACCTTCTGTTTCGTGCCTCCTGCCCGGCTCGGGGTAGTATCTCGGCATGACCGATACTTCCTCTGTCCCCCGCGATTGGGTTGCGGGCTGCACCCGCTCCCATCGACGGTTCGAGCACGCCATCGAGGACCTGACCGACGAGATGGCGCGCCGTCCCTCGCGGCTCCCGGGCTGGACGGTCGGGCATCTGATGACGCACGTGGCGCGCAATGCAGACAGCCACAGCGGCATGATGGAGGCGGCGGAGGAGGGGCGGATCGAGGCGCAGTACCCCGGCGGCGCCGAGCAGCGCGAGGGAGATATCGAGGCCGGTCAGGAGCGGCCGGCCTCGGAGCTGATCGCCGACGTGGCGGCGGCGAATCGGCGTCTAGAGCAGGCCTGGTCGGCGCTGTCGCGGGAGCAATGGGAGACCGGCCTGGGCCGGCGCGCCACGCTCACTGCTCTGCCGGAGCTCGTGTTTCTCCGCTGGCGCGAGGTGGAGATTCACCGGCTGGACCTCGGCTTCGAGGACCCCGACTGGAACACCCTCGACCCGGACTATCTGAACCTCGAGTGGGAAACCATGGTGAATCGGCTGCCCGGCCGGGTGCCGGAAGGAACCGCCCTCCTGCTGGTGCCGGGCGATCGCCCCTCACGAGCGGCCGGCAGCGGCGATACCGTGGTCGTCGTCCGCGATACCCCGGGCAAACTCATCGGCTGGCTCTTTGGCCGGGAGAAGAGGCCCGGCCTGCCGGAGCTCAGGCAATGGTAGACGGCAAAATCTGCCTTCCCCACGTACAGCCCGAAGTATCCCCCGCGTATTGCCCGATTGACCGTTTCCCCTCCGTTCTTGTCCGATTGATCCCTCGGTATCCGTAGTGGCCCGATTGATCGATACCCATCTGTAGTGGCCCGATGAATCGGGCAACTACGAAGTTCGGGGGTACATCGGACAGGTACGGATTCATGGCGATGAATCGAGCAATGACGACTATCAGGGATGAATCGGGCAGCGACGAATATCGGGGGTACATCGCGCCAGGACCATGGAGGACGATAATTCCGTATGCAGCCCATGCGTATCGTTGCGTCCCGTGATTTGACCGAGCGAGATAGAGCCATCCTCTTTGAGCGGCGGCAGTCGCTGGAAGAGATCATGCCGGCCGTTCGCTCGATCATGGAGGAAGTGCGGCAGGATGGCGATACGGCGCTGCTGCGTTTCACGGAGCGTTTTGACGGGGCACGGCTGGAACAGCTCGAGGTCACGCCGGAGGAGCTCGACCGTGCCGATGCCCGGATCGACCCGGACGTACGGGCGGCGCTGGAGGAGGAGATCCGCGCTGTTCGCGCCTTTCACAGCGTGCAGGCGCACGTCCCTGAGTATGTGGAGACATCTCCCGGCGTCGTCGCCTGGCGCGAGTGGCGGCCCATCGAGCGAGTAGGGCTGTACGTCCCCGGAGGCCGCGCTGCCTATGCCTCCTCCGTGGTGATGCTGGGCATTCCCGCCGCCCTGGCCGGATGCAGCCACATCGCCCTCTGCACCCCGCCCGGCGAGGACGGCTCCCTTCCGGCTGCAACGCTGGCCGCCGCCCGGCTGGTAGGCATCCACCGCGTCTTCAAGCTCGGCGGCGCCCAGGCCATCGCCGCCATGACCTACGGGACGGAGTCGGTTCCAAAGGTGGACAAGCTCTTCGGCGCCGGCAATTCCTACGTCACCGCCGCCAAGCTTCTCGCCTTTCCGGACTGCGCCCTGGACGCGCCCGCTGGCCCCTCCGAATTGCTCATCATCGCCGACGATACCGCCGAGCCAGGCTGGATTGCCGCCGATCTCCTCTCCGATGTCGAGCACGGCCCCGACTCGCCTGCCTGCCTGGTCACCCCCTCGCGTGCTCTGGCCGAGCGAGTTGCGGCGGCCATCGGCGAGCAGCTTTCGACGCTGCCGAAACAGGAGCTGGCGCGGACAGCGCTGGGACGCTGGGGGCTGATCGTGGTCACCGAGAGTATCGAGGAGGCGGGGGAGATTGCCGATCGCTACGCGCCGGAGCACCTCGAGATCATGACCCGCGAGCCGCGTGCCCTCCTGCCCCGGATCACCAACGCCGGTTCCGTCTTTCTGGGGCCCTTCTCGCCCAACGCGGCCGGCGATTACGCCACCGGCACCAATCATGTCCTGCCCACCGCCCGCTACGCCCGCACCTTCGGTCCCGTCTCGCTGGACAGCTTCGGCCGGCTGATCGAGTGCCAGGAGCTGAGCGTCGCCGGGCTGGAAGGGCTGGTGCCCACGATCGCGGCGCTAGCCCGGGCCGAGGGGCTGGAAGGGCATGCGCGAGCCGCCGAGATGCGGGTGGAAGAAGCCTCATGAGTCTCCACGATTTGATGCGAGCCGACCTGACCTCGCTGGAGCCGTATACCCTCCCGCCGGACGTGGAGGCGCTCAGCCGGCGGATCGGCCGTCCGGTGGTGAAGCTGGACTCCAACGAGAATCCCTACGGCGCCGCTCCCGGCGTGGCCGGAGCCCTGGCCGGGGCCGACGCCGCGCACTATCCCGACGCCGGTGCCACCGTGCTGCGCCATGAGCTGTCACAGTACCTCGGCGTCGAGCCGGAGCGGATCGTCTGCAGCGTCGGCGGGGACGAGATGATCGACCTCCTGCTGCGTCTCTTCCTGGAACCGGGCGACAGCATCGTGGACTGCACCCCGTCCTTCATGATGTACGAACTCTCGACGATCTATAACCACGGGACGGTCATCCGCGTGCCACGTGATGCCTGCTTCGCGGTGGACGTGGATGCGGTAGAAGCGGCTCTGGAGTCGCGGACCAAGGTCATCTTCCTCTGCAATCCCAACAATCCGACGGGCAACGTCACGCCCCGCGAGGACGTCATCCGGCTCCTGGAGATGGGACGGATCGTCATCCTGGACGAGGCCTACGCCGAGTTCGCCGGCTTCACGCACGTCGATCTGGCGCCGCGCTATCCCAACCTGGTGGTGTTGCGAACCATGAGCAAGTGGGCGGCACTGGCCGGTATCCGCCTCGGCTATGCGGTCGTCGCTCCCGAGGTTCGGGAGGAGATGGCCAAGATCAAGTCTCCCTACAACGTTGGTATCGCCGCCCAGGTGGCCGGCATTGCCTCGCTGCGCGAGCGCGACTATCTGATGGCCAACGTGCGGCGGATCCTGGAGGAGCGGGACCGGCTGTATACGCTGCTGCGGGAGTGGGGCCGCGGCGCCGTCTATCCCTCCCGCACCAACTTCCTATACTGGACCACCGGCGGAGTCGACGCACGCGGACTGCGTGAGGCCCTGATAGAGCAAGGGGTGCTGGTTCGCGCCTTTCCTCAACCGGTCCAGGCCCTGCGCTTCACGGCTGGGACGCCCGAGGAGTCGGATATCCTCATGGCTGCGCTGGAGGAGACCTATGGACAGCTTGCAGGTTGACGCGATTCTGTTCGATATCGATGGGACGCTGATCGACGAGAGTCGTTCCTACCGCGAGGCAGCCCGGCGCACCGCGGAGTTTCTCCTGCGGAGCCCGGTATCGGCGGATGAGGTTGACGCCGTCAAGGCGCTGCCCGGCTTCAACAACGACTGGGACGCCACCTGGGCCCTGGTGGGGAAGCGCGTTCACGGTTCCATCCACCATCCCGACGCCGCCGACCGCGGCTCCTACGCCTACCGCCGCCTGCGGAACATCTTTCAGACCTACTATCTGGGCCACCGCCTCTGGGCGCAGCTTTCCGGCGAGGAGCCTCCCTTTCCCTGGGAGGAGCCGCTGATGGAGACGGAAACCGCGCTGATGGCGCGGGAGACGCTGGGGCGGCTCTCCCCCTTCGCGCTGGGCATTGCCACCTCCCGGCCGCGCACCGAGGCGCTGATGGCGCTCCGCCAGCACGGCTTCGAAGCATACTTCCCTCCCGCCGCCATCGTCGCCATGGAGGATGCGCCGCGCGAGAAGCCACATCCGGCGCCGCTGCAGCGGCTGGTACGCCTGCTGGGCTGCACCGCACCGGTGTACGTGGGCGATACGATCAACGACGCCCTGGCCGCCTCTGCCGCCGGGATCCCCTTTGTTGCCGTCGGAACCGAGCGGCTGGCCGGGAAAGTCCGCCATCACATCGCCGACGTCAACCGGATCGCCGACCTCTGCACTCTTCGGCCGCGAGTGAGCGTGTGAGCCGCACTGCCGAGGTCAGCAGACGCACCGGGGAGACGGATGTCACCGTCCGGCTCGATCTGGACGGACGCGGTGACGCGGAGGTTCATACCGGCATCCCGTTCCTCGACCACATGCTGGATCTTCTGGCGCGGCACGGCCGTTTCGATCTGGCCGTTCGGGCCACGGGCGACCTGGAGGTGGACGCCCATCACACGACCGAGGACATCGGGATCGTCCTGGGCGATACTCTTCGCCAGGCCCTGGGCGACAAGCGCGGCATCGCTCGCTACGGCTCTGCCCACGCCCCCATGGACGAGGCGCTGGTGCGCTGTGTGCTCGACCTCTCCGGCCGTCCCTACTGCGTCTTCGAGGTGTCCATGCCGGCCCCGCGTGTGGGAACACTGGATACCGAACTGGTGGAGCATTTCTGCCAGTCGCTCGCTTTTCATGCGGGTATGAATCTCCATATCGACATGATCCGCGGGCGCAACACGCATCACATCATCGAGGCGGTCTTCAAGAGCCTGGCTCTGGCCCTGCACGCCGCCACCCGCATCGTCCGCGACGACCTGCCCTCCACCAAAGGCACGCTGTGATCCTGGTCGTCGACTACGGGCTGGGCAATCTGGCCAGCGTCCGCAACGCCCTGGCGCGGGTGGGAGCGGACGCTGAGATCACATCCGACCCTGACCGGCTGCAGGCTGCCACCGGCCTGATTCTTCCCGGCGTCGGCGCCGCCTCTGAGGGCATGAAACGCATGCGCGCCCGGGGACTGGACACGGCGGTGGTGGAGCGAGCGCGAGCCGGGGCTCCCATCCTCGGCATCTGCCTGGGCATGCAGCTGCTCTTCGAGCGCAGCGATGAGGGGGATGCGGCGTGCCTTGGGCTGCTACCGGGAATGGTTCGCCGTCTGGACGGGCCGATGAAGGTGCCGCACATCGGTTGGAACCAGGTGGAAGCGCGGCCGGGAAGCTCCATGTTTGCGGGGCTTCAGGAGCGGACCTACTTCTACTTCGTGCATTCCTATATCTGCGTCCCCACGAATGGGGACGTGTGCGCAGGCACGACCGAGTACGGCCGGAGCTTTACCAGCGCGGTGGTAGCTGGGCCGGTCTGGGGCACCCAGTTTCATCCAGAGCGAAGCGGGGAAGCCGGCCTGCGGCTGATCGCCAATTTTGCGGCCCTATGCGCCGACTGTTGAGTCTGGTATGACCCAGCGAGGTATCACGTGAGAGCGTACTGATGAAACAGGTGCCCCCTTCCCATCTGCGGTGAGCGGCGAGAAATCAGGACAGGAACGTGCGATGGACGAGATTTTGCTGCCGAGCAGGTTGGGAGCTAGTGTAGGCATGCGGTCTATTGGACTGCAGAAGCAGCAGGGCCTTGAGGGCCACTTGTAACCGACGAAGGGAGAACCTATGAAGTTTCGAATTCTGCTCAGTGCGGCCATGGTGATGGCGGCATCAGGGGCAATGGCCACCGGATTGGTCGGCAGCCCGGGCATCGCGAGCGCCGACCCCACCTACGCGCCGATCTGCGGGAGCAACGAGGCGACCGTCGGGACGGCACTTTCAGGCAACTACCATAACCTCACGGTGAGTGGGATCGCTTATGTGGACACCGGCGCGACTCTTAACGTGAGCGGCAACCTGCTGCTGGCACCAGGTGCCTGCTTCGACGCGTTCAGCCTGGGATCGGTGCATGTGAGCCATAACGTGTTGGTAGGACCGAGAGCCACTCTGGCGCTCGGCTGTGCGCCTGGCTCGAACGGTCCCCCTCCCATTCCACCCTGTGGATTCCAGGTCGCCGATGACACGGTAGGCGGCAATATCATTGCCGACCAGCCGCTAACCATGTACTTGACCGCGGTCAACGTCGGCGGGAACGTAGTCTCCAACGGGGGCGGCTTTTCCACACCGGGCCTCAGCTTCCCCGTCAAGAACATGAACATCGCGGGTAATCTGGTGCTGGAAGGCTGGCAGGGCGGCCCCGGAGCATGGATCGGGGCGTTGCGCAACCAGGTCGGCGGTAACGTGATCATCGCCGACAACGCAGGATACCGGCCCGGCGACAACGGCTCGAACGACTCAACCGAGGTGCTGGGGAACACGATCGGCCACAATCTGATCTGCTTCGGCAACACGCCTCCCGCTCAGTACGGCGACGCTTACGACCCGTCAATTGGTAACGGCCCCAACACGGTCGGGCAGAAAGCGATGGGCGAGTGCGCCGGCCTGACCACTCCGTTGCCGACGTCGTAGCAGCCCCTCGCACGCTCACTGTTCGTGAGCCGGTGGCGCACCGACACCCGAACTGAGTTCTCTCCGACGGATGTGCTGGCCGACTTCGGTGCGAAGGCCCATGAGCGCCTGCCCGGGAATGATCGGGCTCCGCTTCGTGGGCCTTCGTCTGCCTCGTTCTCCACACAACGCCGCTCCACTCCTGCAGGGTCAGTACACGCTCTATCTAGCATGGCTACGCCGCCCTCGACGTCGAGGTAATCCGGCTTATTGACGAGTGGTCAGGGCCAGGGTGTGGTCCGCGCTCAGGGCGACCGAGAGGCCTCCAGCAATGAAATTTCCACAGAACCACCCACAGATCGTCGCACGACATGCTCCCGGCATCGAGCTGAAATGACGACCGGCCACGAGATCGAATGCCCGGGGTGTGGGCTGATCCTCCCCTCGGACGACGAAGTCCTCGATCCGGACTACAATGCGTCCACCGCCTGCCGCGACCTCATGTACGAGCTCACGTACTACACGCTGGCCCTGGGCGATCCCTTCTTCCTGCACCAGGTGACGGTGGATGCCTACGCCGGCCAGCATGCCGGGCCAACCGTGAAGCCCATCAGCACCGCCTTTGCCCTTGCCGGCCTGTACCTGGTCTTCGAGCGCGGCTTCACCGGCAGACAGGTGCAGCGCGTTCACATGGAGATGGGGCGGCACAAGCGGGAGTGGCCGCGATTCCAGCGGCTGAACACGGCCGCGACGATGACGGTCCGCGACGTCCTTCGGGCACATGATTCGCAGAAGACGGATGCTATCAGGGAGTGGGCCAGGTCCGTCTGGGGGACATGGAAGGGAGAAGAGAGCCGGATCGCTGCTCTGCTGACAGGGCACGTCACACGGTTTCGCAGCGATCACGCGTTCGAGATGTAGGGACGATGTGCAATCGCAGGATAGGGGGTGTGGGGCGATTTCCAAACGTGGGCCTGAGACGTAGGGGCGATGTGCAATCGCTGGAGTGGGTGTAGGGGCGATGCGCAATCGCTGGATTGGATGGGGCGATTTTCAAACGTGGGCCCGAGATGTAGGGGCGATTTCCAATCGCCCGCTGTGCCTCAGCACAGCTTCTGGTGCCCGCCACTCAGGGATATGGGTCTCGGGAACTGGCGGGCCTTTCCGGGTCCCCGCCGCAGCAGGTGGAATCGGGGGATCGGCCCCGACCACACCTATGACGCAACGGCATGGCTCTGGAGATGCATGCACCAAAGCCGCTCTGTGGAGCGGCGGCCGATTGCAAAATCGCCCCTACATCTCAGCCGATTG
>JAICWV010000162.1 GCA_025966365.1 Chloroflexota bacterium
ATCCCCAACCAGAAGAGCGGCTCGATCAGGAGAGCGCGGATAAAGCCGCCCTCGATTCGGTCCCAGCCCTCCCCTTCGTCCCAGAACTCATTGAACGTCAGGCCCAGCGCATTGCTGTGCCGGTAGGGGTTAAAGGAATAGCCGGCATAGTAGCCATAGGAGTCGTTCCGATCGCGCGGAATCAGGAACTCATAGGAGGTTTGCCGCAGCAGGTCGATCATTCCCTCGATCTCCACCCAGCCGCGAGGCGATGCCTGTCCGAGCGCATCGAGTATCCGCCGGCGTGCCCGCACGATGTGGGCCCCCTCCGTGGCCCCACGGACGCTCACATTCGGGATGCGCGTCAGCTCAGACCACAATTGGCTACTGAGGTAGGCTTTGTACAGCTGCTGCAGGCGCTCGGCTCGCGGCTGCTCCAGGAAGACCCCCCACGTCGAGCCCTCCACCAGCCTGCCGGCCGCGGACACGATCAACCCCACCTCTCTGGCCAGGAGCGTCAAGAAGGTCGGGTAGCTCAGGTCGCTCTCGGGGACGGACAGTAGCCTGGCAAGCTTCACCAGGGACCGCTTGGGGATCAGGCCCCGCGCTGTCAGTTGGATCGGCTCCCGCCGGATTCCGCCCAGGATGGTCACCAGGTCGCGAAGCAGGACATCCGGCTTGCCCGTTCGGATGTACGGCGGCTCGGCCGCGGTGGCAAGCGTCAGCGTGACCGGCGGGAGTAGACGCAGGATCGGCGGAGGGATGATCACCACCGCGCCCGGACGCTTGATGCTGAGCATGCCGCCATTGCCCGTCGGCCAGGGGAAGGCCAGCCCCAGCGCCCCCAGCCGAGCCAGTATGTCCTCAAACTTCTGGGAGTCCACCTTCGAGGGCGAGCCCTCTCCGTGGTAGTAGCCGAGGGAGAACATGGTCTGCCGCGACTCCTGAACGATCAGCCCCTGCGACTGGAGCTGACCGCGCAGGGCGTTCGTCGAGAGACGGCCCCCGTTGAAGATCAGGAGATCCAGGGCAGCTCGCTCCCGCGGTGCCAGCGCCCGCACGGCACGGTCGATTCTTTCCGGCTCGGCGAAGCGCCGGCCAAGGAACTGAACCAACTCATCTTTGCTCCGGTTCTTGAAGTCGTTTCCCCACGTGCGCCCCATGATCTGCAGTGACTCTTTCGCGATGAAAGGCAGCAGCTCGCTGGCAGTCTCCGGGAGCCGGCTCGCGGTCGCGATCATAGCTCCTCCAGCACCCGGGGCCGGTAGCCCGCTTTGGTAAGAGCAGCGAGCAACATTGGTGCCTGCTCCGGATCGACCGCCAGCAGACGGGGGGAGACGACCTGGATGGCGCTTTCGTGCATATCGACGATGACGTCGAGCTCGCGTAGCACGACGTCATCGCCCAGCTCCAGCAGGGTCACATCATCGTACAGGCGAACCGTCCCGAACGATTCGGAGACTCCCTCTATGCGGCGTCGAACGCTCTTTGGGACACCGTTGCTCGAGTAGCGCTCCATCCAGGCGAGCAGCTCGCTTCCGGTGATGCCGGTCTGGAAGATGCGCTGCAGCGCCTCCCCCGTGACGCGGTACCGGACCCCTTGAGGCGAGGGAGGGAGTGGTTCCGAGACGCCGGTCACAAAGAGTGCGATGTCGTCGTCGGTGCTCAAAAAGACCGATATGATCGGTGTCCCATCCGGCTCGGCCTCGACCAGGAGAGAAATCGTGCCGGCATCCTCGCCACTCGACTCCGGCTCTCGATCCGCCAGAATGGCGGCCTCGGGCCGGGGCCGAAACAGCAGCTCCCCGTCTGCCTCCGCCACGTCGACCATCCCGAGCCAGCGGAGCGGGCCGCGTAGCACCGCCCCAAGAATCGCCCGGTACACCGCCCGCCGTCCCTCCGGGGCACTCAGCCGCAGGGGGACATCTGGTCGGCCGGCCGGTGTAAACCACCAGACATTGAGGGCATGCTGCGTCCGGTAGAGGCGAGCGGGGGCGATGGTACCGCACAGATCGGCCAGGTCGGAGCACGCGTACCAGCGAGGCGGTGCCGTCGCCAGGTGACCGATCATCCGCGCCAAGGGAAGACGCAACGAGGTTTCCGCCGGCAGCTCATGTCCATACCAATTCATCTGGTTTGCGTCCATGTGGAGGTCCAGAATGTCGCGTAGCAGCCTGAGATCACACGCCCCAGAAAGCGCCAACCAGGCCGAGGTCAGCGTTCGGCGACGAGCCGCTCCGTGGAGCGTCAGAACGCTTCTCAAGCGCTGGCTGTCGAGTGCCAGCGCAGCGCCCGCGGCTGAGACCGGCTCCAGAATGTCGAGCTCGATCATCAGATCGGCGACGAACTCTATTTCCTCCGGCGCGACGCCGGTGGTGTTCGCGAGTCTCTTCAGCTCTTCGACCGGAATGCTGGATGGCCGTGGGAGGATCTGCACACTGGCCGGAACTGGTTTCCCCTTGCCCTGCCCCGGCCGGCCCCCATCGTGTGTCCCCACCTGCCACTCCTGCGGCAGCCGGCTCTTTCTCGAATCGCGCGCAGGGAGGCGCACGCTCACCTCGCCTCGGCGTATCTCGTGTGCGAGCATCTGGATCAGACCGACCAGAGTGACCGTCCCCTCAGGCGTCCCGGCCGCTCCCGCCGCGGCTGAACGGTCGGGGAGAAGATCGAGCAGTGCCTGCGGGATAGACACCCGTGCGCCGACCGCCGGCGGCGCTTCGTAGGTGCCGCCGAGATACATGGGATGGACGACCAGGCCCAGCTCCTCCAGTCGGTTGAGGGCTGTCTCCAGCCCGGTGAGATCGCCGTCTCCCTGATCGGAGTGCTGCCGTCCCCACAGGGCCTGGAAGGCGTTCCGAATGCCGGCGGCATTCGCATCCGTGCCGCCGCGCAACACGTCGATGAGCGTGAGGACGATCAGATCGCCGTCGCCCAATCCCTCGACGGCGGCGTCGATGTTCTCCGGCAGCAGCAGGAGCGCCGCCAGCCTCTGGACGTACTCGTCCTTGTACTGGCCCTTCACGGTCAGGCCGCGGCGCCCGGCAAGGGCGCGAAGGTCTTTCATGGTGTACCGGGAGAGGAGCTGGCTCATGCGCTCCTCCGGTGTCAGTGCCCGCTGCGTTGCCCCGACCTGCGAGAGAGCATGCTCTGCCGCCGGCTTGCGAAACGCACCCGGCTTGCGGATCCAGTGCAGCACCAGGGCACCGACATGGCGGCACATGGTTGACGCAGTACAGGTGCACTCGAAGTGGAGCTTCCCGCCCTCCTGCTCGACCGACGGTCGGTCCATGCGCGACCAGGTGCCAAGCACCTCCGCGGTCATGACCGTGCCGGTCTGCACGGGTGCAAGCACGTGCCCCGCCCTCTGCAGTGCGTCGGCGCGAGCGAAGGTGCTGCTGTCGCACCAGCCCCGGACATCGTCCTCGGAAAAGGCGAAAAGGTCGAGTGCCGGCACCGGTTAGCCGTCCCAGGCAGCGGTCAGCGGGGTCTGCTCTCGGTGGAGGTCGGCCGCACGCGCAACCGGAGCATAGCTGCTCACTTCATCCTCGTACAGGATTTCGTAGCCATAGCCCTGTTCGGTGAGGAACATCTGGCGATTGGCAGCGAACTCCTGATCCCGCGTATCTCGCGTGACCAGTGTGTAGAAGTGGGCGAGCAGGCCATTGGCCTTGGGACGGAGGACCCGCCCCAGCCGCTGCGCCTCCTCCTGACGCGAGCCGAAGGTTCCGGATACCTGAATGGCCACGTTGGCATCGGGAAGGTCGATCGAAAAGTTGGCAACCTTTGAGACCACCAGCAGCTTTACCTCGCCGCGCCGGAAGGCGTCGTACAGCTTCTCCCGTTCGCGCGTCACCGTCTTGCCGGTAATCAACGGAGCCTGGTAGCGCTCGGCAATAGCGTTGAGCTGATCGAGATACTGCCCGATGATCAGCACCTGCTCGTTGCGATGCTTGTGCACCAGATGATCGAGCGTGGCGAGCTTCCCCGGGTTCTCGGCCGCCACACGGTACTTTTCGCGTTCCTCGGCCAGGGCGTACTCCATGCGCAGCTCATCCGGCATGCCGATCCGGATCTCGTGACAGAGCGCGGTGGCAATCCAGCCTTGCCGCTCCAGCTCACGCCAGGGAACGTCGTATTTCTTGGGCCCAATCAGGGAGAACACGTCCTCCTCTCGGCCGTCTTCCCGGACCAGGGTCGCGGTCAGGCCCAGCCGGCGTCGGGCCTGAATCTCGGCGGTGACGCGGAAGACAGGGGCAGGTAGGAGGTGGACCTCGTCGTAGATGATCAGTCCCCAGTCACGCTCATCGAAGATGGCAAAGTGCGGGAACTCGTCGCTGCGGCGCTTGCGATAGCTCAGCACCTGATAGGTAGTAGCAGTGATGGGGCGGATATCCTTGTGCTCGCCGGTGTACTCTCCCAGCATCTCTGCAGGAACATCGGTCTTGTCCAGGATCTCGTGCAGCCACTGTCGAGCCGCGACGATAGACGGCGTCAGGATCAGTGTGTTGCACTGAAGTTCGGCCATGATTCCCAGGCCGACGACCGTCTTCCCCGCGCCGCACGGCAGGACGATGGCGCCACTACCCCCGCGCTCCGAGCCGCCGGCGTGGAAGATGGCAACGGCGTCCTCCTGATAGTGGCGCAGGACAAAGGGCAGATCCTCCCCCCGAGTGCGCGGGAGGAGATGCATGGAAAGTGCGGCGCCTGTCACGTACCCGGCCAGATCCTCCGCCGGGTAGCCAATCTGCACCAGCGCTTGCTTGATGCGCCCGCGTTGAGCCTGATCGACGATGAGGGCGCCCTCCCGATCCCTGCCCGACAGGAGCGGGGCTACCGTCTTGTGCCGCTCGATCTCCAGCAGGAGCGCGGAGTCGTCGGACACCAGGCGAAGTTGGCGGCCCTTGCCCTTGAGTAGCCTGATCCTACCGTAGCGAGAGACGTATTCCTCGATGTCCCGCCGGACGTTCTCGGGGAGCTCATACTTCCCCAGCCGGTTGAGGCTCTCGACGATCACGGCCGCGCCTACTCCGGCAGAAGCGGCGTTCCAGAGTGAGAGCGGTGTAATCCGGTAGGTGTGGATGTGCTCGGGACTCTTCTCCAGCTCGGCAAAAGCCGCCAGGGTGTCTCGCGCCTCGCCGTAGCGAGGATTGTTGACCTCGACGAGGATCGACTTGTCACTTTGAACGATGACTGGGGCGGTGGGATCAAACGACACGTGCAGGCCTCAACCTTATGGTAAATGTCCTGGCCCAGTGCCGCGCACCCGGGCTGCCGTCCGATCGCACAACGATATCATGGCATGTCAGCAAGTGGACGAGATCATCGTGCCGTGAAGCGCCGCTGGCCTCCCGGGCTATGGACAGACCTGGAACCGCCAGGCGGGTAAGAGCCTCTCACGCGGCCGCCGGCTGCGGAACATCTGCCTCATAGATGCTCCTGGAAGTACCGGCGAATCCGTTCGATCCAGTATGGCTCGCGCTCACCGGACGGATGATGATTTTGCTCAGGCAGGAGGAGGAGATCAAAGGGCCGTCCTGCCCGCCCCAACGCGTCGGCCATTTTCAGGGTGGCCGAAAGCGTTGCGTTCGCGTCCGAGGTGCCGTGGATCAGCAAGAGGCTGCCGCGCAGGTCGCCCGCCACGGTCACGTTCGAGGCCGCGGCGTAACCTCCGGGGTTCTCCGTGATCAGTCCCATGACCCCCTCGGCCCACTCCCCGTAGTGATCCTCCAGATCCGCCACCGGCGCAGCCGCCACGCCCACCCGATACAGCTCGGGTGCCAGCACCATGGCTCGCAGCGTGTTGTAGCCGCCCCACGAGTGCCCGAAGATGCCGACGCGCTCCAGATCGAGATAGGTGCGCTGCGCCGCCAGCGCATGCAGTGCAGCGACGTGGTCGGGAACCACCGTCTCGCCGAAGCGGCCATACGAATAGCCGTGAAAATCCCGGCTGCGTCCCAGCGTGCCGCGTCCATCCACCATGACCACGGCAAAGCCGAGCTCCGCCAGGGCCCGTGGCAGGGCCCGATATCCGGAGCGGCGCTCGAACGTGTGCGGCACGGCCAGCACCTGAGGTCCCCCGTAGATGTACTCGATGACGGGATAGCGCTTCCGCGGATCGAAGTCGGCGGGCAGGTAGATCAGGCCGTACAGCGGCGTTTCGCCGTCGGCGGCCGGAACCACGAACTCCTCCGGCGGCTGCCATCCGACCTCCTTCAGCGCCACGACGTCAGCCCGCGAGAGTGCGGTCAGGAACCGCCCGTCAGCCGCGCGGAGCTCCACCACTGGCGGCTGGGTCGGGCTGGACCACGTGTCGAGAAAGATACGGCGCGAGGGCGAAAAGACGGCGCTGTGCACTCCCTCGCCCTCGGTCAACCGCGTGAATTCTCGGCCCCCCAGATCAACGCGGTAGATATTGGTGTCGTACAGCCGATCCTCGGCGTTGGCCGCCACGTACACGTAGCCCCGCTCCTCGTCCACCGCCGCCACCGCCAGCACCGGAAATGAACCGGAGGTCAGTGGGCGGACCAGCGTGCCGTCGCGATCGTACAGGTATACATGCGACCAGCCCGTGCGGTCTGAGAGCCACAGAAACCGGCCATCCTTCAAGGGAGTGACGATCCCCTGCTGCGGCTCGTCCAGGTTGCTCTGAGGCAGATATGTCTGAATTGCCTCGTGCAGAAGGGCGATGCTCCGGCCGGTGCGAGCCTCCGCCCGCAGCAGCGTGGCAGGTTTCATGGTTCGTCCCAGCTTGAGGATCAGGATGGATGCACTGTCGGGTGCCCAGGAGTGGGGAAAGAGCATCTGATCCGGCTCCGGGCCGGTGTCGATCGGCGTCTGCCGGCCCGACCGGATGTCGATAATCCAGAGAGCGATCTGCGGCATGGCCCCGCCCGTGCGCGGATACCACATCCACTCGATGCTCTCGGTCTGCTGGAGCCAGTGCACGATCGGGAGCCGTTCCACCCCGCGATAGTCCATCCGCGCCGCCAGAATGCGAGTGCTGTCCGGCGACCACAGCACCGCCGCAACATCCCAGGGCTCCTCGGCGGTGCCATCGCTGGTCAATGCGCGCACGCGTCCGTCGACCGTGCCGCGAAGGGTCAGATTATTGTCCTCCTCACCCACGATCCAATGCCCATCGGGCGATAGCGCCTCCCAGACATCCGGCTCGCCCGTTTGCAGCGGCCGCCGCACCAGCCGCGGTTGGTCTCGGGCCCGTTCATCGTCGCGAAAGCCAAAGACCGTCTCGTCCACCCGGTACTCTTCCAGATCGACGGTAAGGACCCGGCCCTCCAGGTCGGCCGTTATGCGTCTCCCGTCCTCCGACAGGGTGAAATCGCCAAGGGGGACGCCTGCCTGTATGAGTGACCGGCCGAGATGCTCCTCGAGCGCTTCCCGCAAGCGCGGCACGTCAAAGAGCGAGCGTCGATCTCCCTCGGCATCGACCACATAGACCATCAGTCCCTCGGGTTCCGGCTCCGCGTACCAGAAGCTGTCGCCGTCGGGCAACCAGTGCGGCTCGACCGAACCTCCCCGCACCAATGACCCCAGCCGGAGATAGCGCATGTATCGCGTCTCTAAATCGTGTTCCACCAGGCTCCCCCTCATC
>JAICWV010000187.1 GCA_025966365.1 Chloroflexota bacterium
CGATCGTTCGTACTCTCACCACCGATAATGACCGACGTCTTCAGCTTGGTCTTGGCTCGCTGAAGCTCATCGGGCTGGATGTCGAACTCTTGAATCTTGTTCAACTGCTCGCGCACCACCCGGACCGCGTTCACTGCTAGCTTCGGCTCCGTGGCCAGGTGGACAAACATGATCCCGTTGTCCTCGAATTCCATCGCTTCTGCTGAGACTGTTTCGGCCAGACCGGTCTGGTAGACCGACCAATAGAGCCGCGACCCACGGTCATCGCCCAGAATTGTCGCCAGCACCGCGGCAGCATAGTACCTGGCATCGGTTCGATCAACGGACGGCACTGCGATGGCGATCTGCTCCTGAGCAAATTGCTCCCGCCGCTCGACGTGGAGGCCGGGGTGGAACGTCGCGGGCCGCAGCTCCCGGCCCGTTTCCCCGGGCTGCCAGTCGCGGCTGAGGTCCTCGATCTCGCGCACGACATCGTCCCAATCGAAGTTGCCCGCTATGGCAAAGATGATGTTATTTGTGCCGTAGCGAGTGGCCCAGTAGGTGCGCATCTCTTCCACATCGAGGGCATTGATCGTGTCCGGCGTGCCGAGAATTTCGAGGGCCAGTTGGTGGTCACCGAAGTAATCCTGTAGGAACTTGGTGAAGAGTACGTGGATGGGCTGGTCTTCGGAGCGAGCTATCTCTTCCAGGATGACGTTCCGTTCCTGATCGAAGTCGCCCTTATCGAGCTTTGGGTGCGTCAGCTCCGACAGAATCTGAATCGCCGGCCGAACACTCTCTCGGAGCACCCGCACCCAATAGAAGGTCATCTCCCGGCTGGTGGCTGCATTGTGGTCGGCCCCAAGTTGTTCAAAAAGGCGGTCGATTTGCTGGCTGGTATAGTGCTCTGTCTTTTTGAACGCCATGTGCTCCAGAAAGTGCGACACGCCCATTTCGCGCCGCTGCTCGTCGCGCGTCCCGGTGTTGACCCAGAAAATCGCCGCCGCCGACTCCACATCGGGCATGGACTGCCCCAGCATTTGCAGCCCGTTGGGAAGCTGATGGGCGTAAAGCGTGCTGTCTCCAGTTGTGACCGTGGCTTCCATGTTCCCTTTCCTAGCTATGCGCCAGAAGGCCGCCGAAGAGCTCCTCTTCTGTTCGCGGACCCAGAGCGACTGCCGTTAGATTGGACATAATTCCCAGCGAACCGATCACGT
This sequence comes from Chloroflexota bacterium, assembly GCA_025966365.1. Lineage (GTDB taxonomy): Bacteria > Chloroflexota > UBA5177 > UBA5177 > UBA5177 > JAICWV01. The sequence goes on from JAICWV010000187.1 coordinate 1,197, forward strand.
CCGCCACTTGCTCCAGCGTCACGCTATCAATCCGTTCCTTGACCTCTTGAAGCGTCCGCAGTCGCCCCTCGAACCACCAGTTCCGCATGTTGGATAGCATTCGTGCCGACGAGCTTTCACTGCGCATGATCAGCTGGCTCTTCAGACGTGTCTTGGACAACTGAAGCTCGTCGTCAGTGATGCCGCGCTCGGAGAGGCCGGTCAGCTCGTTGACGATGATCTCCACGGACTCGTGAGCTCGCTCCGCCGTGGTGCCTGCATACACGCGAACCATTCCGCTCTTCTCAAGCCCGTCAAATCGAGCCTGCACCGCGTAAGCCAGTCCTCGTTTTTCCCGGACCTCCTGGAACAGCCGCGAGTTAGAGCTACCACCCAACGCCTGAATCGCGAGCGCCAGCGCATAGTAGTCATCGTGCGTGACCGGAACACCGGGGAACGCAAACCCCAGGTTTTCCTGCGCTGCCTGACGGTGGAGAACCTCAACCGACGACTGTAATGCTGGCAGCTGCATTTTCATCCTTCCCGACCCGGTTGCCCAACCCAGGGTGAGGTGTTCGAGCTGCTCTACCAGGGGATCCCAGTCGAAGCGGCCGGCAACGGAGATGATGATGTTATTGGGCGTGTAGCGATCCCGCCAGTAGTCGACAAGATCCTCACGTGCTATGGACTCGATCGACTCCTCCGTGCCGAGAACGTCGTGGGCAAGAGGACTTCCGCTATAAAAGCGCTGGCGCAACAGCTCCATGACCCGCTGTGCCGGCCTGTCTTCACGCTGTCGGCGTTCCTGAACCAGGAGAGCGCGAACGCTGTCCACGTCGTCGGCAGGGAAAGCAGGGTATCGGGCAACGTCGAGAAGAAGCTCCGCCGCCTGAAGGGCGTGTTCCCCGAGGAGCATGGCACTGATCAACGTCATTTCGACACCGGAGGAGGAATCGTAGCTGATACCGAAGTCATCGAGGCGATCGGACAGCTGACGGGCGTCGAGGTGTTCGGTGCCGCGAAAGAGCATCTGCTCGACAAAATGGCCCACGCCGAAATGTGCGGCCTGCTCATCCCGAGCACCGGCGCCGACCAGGATTCCGATCGCGGCCGACTCCACCCCTCGCATCGGCTGACCCACCACCTGGGCGCCGCTTTCTAGCTGATGCTCCAGGAAAACGCTGCCCTGTTCCATACCCTCTTCTCCCGTCCCGATTGTCCGCCTTCAGTATCCGCGCTCGCGACTCACCACATTTAACAACGGCTGGCCGGAAAGATATCGACTGAGGTTTACCGCAAAGAGATGCGCCGCACGCTCGGCAGTGCGATCACTGTTCCCACCCACATGTGGGCTGATTATGACATTGTGCATGCGCCAGAGTGGGCTCGAGCGCGGCAAAGGCTCCGACTCAAAGACGTCGAGGCCGGCTCCGGTCAGCCGCCCGGCGTGAAGTGCGCGAATCAGTGCCGCTTCATCAACCACCGCGCCACGCCCCAGGTTGAGGAAGATGGCCCCTCGAGGAACCAGGTTGAACTGTCTCTCTCCGATGGCATGGCGCGTCTCGTCGGTCAGCGGGAGTACAGAGACAATCACGTCGCTCTGCGCGAAGACGTCGTCGGTCTGAGCCGCCGGATAGACGATGTCGGCTGGAAGGTCTTCCGGTTCCAGCCATGGCGGGTCGGAATAGGGCTGGGCCGTCGGCTGAACACCGTGAGGCACCGAAACCGAATAGCGGGTTCCGATCGTGCGCATGCCGAAGGCTTCGGCCAGGTGAGCGAGCGCGCCACCGATCTTTCCCCATCCCAGAATGCCCATCGTCCGGCCGCGTAGCTCTCCCACCTGCTGCCCGAGGTCGTGGTCCCAATTGCTCTGGTCCTGTGCCCGGATGATGGCGGGAATCTGCCGAACAAGCGCCAGGAGCATGGCCATGCCGTGCTCGGCCATGGGAACAGCATGGATGCCCGCGGACGAGGTGATCAGAATAGCGCTGTTCCAGATGGGCGTGCCGTGCAAATGATCGGCCCCGGCACTGGGAAGCTGGACCCAGCGCAGGCGTGGAGTCTCTGCGGGGACGTCCGGCGGTACCGACCAGCTATAGAGGACATCGGCGTCGCGGACAGCCCGGCGCAGCTCGTCGGCCGTCGTGGCAAGCTCGAAATGCGCCTGCTCGGCAAAGGCTTCGGCCGGAAAGGTGGATGGGAGCGGGCGAGTGACAACGACGCGGAGCGGCTCCGCGGTCATCGTGGCCGAACGCCAAGTCCCGGTGCCTCGGGCAGCACCAGGCGGCCGTTCTCGACCGTGACACCATGGTAGGGGTCATCGTCGATCAGGAGCTGGCCGTCGAGATCGGCGTAGTCCAGCAGTGGGGAAAGCTGGGCGGCGGCGGTAATCGCCAGGGAGCTCTCGATCATGCAGCCCATCATGACGGCGAGATTGTGGGCACGCGCCAGATGAATCATCTGGAGGGCGGGATAGATGCCGCCGCACTTCATGAGCTTGATGTTGATGCCGTCGACGTTCGGGGCGACGCGGGGAACATCGGCCGGAACGATGCAGCTCTCGTCGGCGATGACAGGGAGGGACACGGCGTCGCGCACGTAGCCCAGGCCGGCAAGATCGTGGGCGGGAACCGGCTGCTCGACGAACTCGATGTCGAAGTCGGCGATGCGCGCGATCATGCGAACCGCTTCCTTCGGTGTCCAGCCTTCGTTGGCGTCCACCCGGATAACGGCGTCGGGACGGGCCGTTCGGACGGCCATGAGGTTCTCCATGTCGTTGGGGGTGCCGACTTTGACCTTGAGAACGGGATACTGCGCCGCCTCACGCGCCTTTTCTGCCATCACCTCGGGAGTGTCGATGCCGATGGTGAATGACGTGCGTGGGGTCCGTGTCGGATCAAGGCCAAGGAGAGCGTAGACAGGAAGCCCGGCCCGCTTTCCCAGGAGATCGTATGCTGCCATGTCGACGGCGGCTTTGGCCGCCGGGTTGAGATGAATGGCGTGTTCCATGGCGTCGTGGAGCGCAGTGAGCGAGAACGGCAGACCGCCAAGGAGCGGCTGCAGATAGGCAAGAACGGCGAGAACAGTCGTTTGAATCTCGCCGTAGTGCTCGGCCGGCGCCGCCTCCCCCAGCCCGCTGGCGTCGCCGTCACGTAGATCGACACGAACGTTGTAGGCGTAGTGTTGGGTGCCGCGGGAGATGGTAAATGGCCGGTGGAGCTTGAGATCGAGGGTCTCGTAACTGAGTTCCATAGGCAGCCGATTGTAGCAAGGGAAATCGAATACGCCGGTTGAAGAAGGACCACTAGATGTAGGGGCAGATGGAACAAAAGATGCTATGGATTGACAGTAGTTAGAACTCATGTTCTAATGAGGAAGACGTTCCCTCTGCGAGGACCCGATGATTCTGCATCTTCGCGTGGTTCCCGGCCTCTGGGTAGCAGTTGAAGAGCGCCGGCGTCCGGAGCTTCGTTCTCATCCGCTGATTCTTGGCGGCCTTCCGCACGAGCGTGGCCAGGTGCGCGAGGCCAATATCACCGCGCAGCAACAGGGGGTGCGGCCGGGCATGACCCTCTCCCAGGCTCGCCATCAGTGTCCGGGCGGCCTCTTCTTCCAGCCCGATCTTCCGGTCTATGCAGAGGTCTGGGAAGGCATGTGCGCCGTCTTGCAGGAATACACCCCGCTCGTCGAACCGGTGGAGATGGGACAGGCCGTCTGCGACCTGACCGGCTGCGGCCGTATCCGGGGAGATGACCTTGCCTCTGCTCGCTCGATCCTCGCCGCCCTGCGCGAGCGGACAGGCATTGCCCCCTGGATCGGCGTTGCCTCGAATCGGATCACCGCTCAGCTCGCCGCTCTCTCCGTCGGAAGTGAGGGAATCACGGTCATTCAGCCAGGGCAGGAACGAGCCTTTTTAGCCGGCCTGCCCATCACCTCTCTCCCCGGCGTGGACACGCGGCTGGCGCTCAGCTTCCAGGTGCTGGGCCTGCGTACCCTGGGCGATCTCGCCGCGCTTCCGGCTGCCTCCGTCAAACAGCGCTTCGGGACTCGCGGCGAGCGTCTCCAGTGCCTTGCATCCGGCATTGATCCTCGCCCGGTGGTCCCGCCGCCGGCCAGGCCGGTGGTAGAGGCGCATGAAGAGCTCGTTGACGGAACCATCGAGGAAGCGATGGAGCGGCTTCAGCGGCTCGCCGGTCGCTGCGCCGAGGAGCTGCAGAGCAGAAGGCTGGCAGGCACGATGGTCGAGCTGCGGCTAGTGGGGGACCCTCACCCCCCTAACCCCCCTCTC
>JAICWV010000224.1 GCA_025966365.1 Chloroflexota bacterium
GACACGGCTGTGGTGGAGGTGATTCCAGGACCGGATGGAGAAAAGTATGTGATTCCGCGATTGGATCCCATTCCCATTCCTTCACCGCTCCTGGATGATGCTATCGTGCTTTCCCCGATTATGCGCGAGATAGCACCGAAATCTATCAGGGAGGCGCGCGGACTACTGGCCCTTGATCTCCAGGGCTTCGTCCGGCGCCCGGGCGATCCCGCCGGGGGCTTCGACCGCAACGTGGATCTGGCAGCGCTCCTCTCCCGGGCTGACGTCATCAAGGCCGCGGAGCCCGAGCTGGCGGCCCTCACCACCGAGTCCCGCGAGGCGGCACGGTCCGCCATCGTCCTCGTCACCCACGGAGACCAGGGCGCGAGCATCCAGCACGACGGCCGCACGGACCGGATCGAGGCACGACCCGTGCCCGCTCCCAATACCATCGGGGCCGGGGATACCTTTCTCTCCGCGTTCATCGTCGCCATCCTGGACGGCAGTGATACCGTTGCCGCGGGCGAGCGGGCGGCCCGGTTCACGGAGGAGGTCCTGCGGGAGAGGCTGGGCGGCTAGGAGCGGCATGGACACCTGGCGGCTGCTTCCCTACGACCTCGGCCCCAGCGATCGCCACTTCGCCATGAGTGACGCGCTGGTACGGCAGGCCGGGTCGCCGACCGTCTGGTGGCACTCCACCGATGAGCCGAGTCTGATCCTGGGCGCGGGCCAGCGCGCGCTGGACGTGTCAGCGGCCGAACGAACAGGGGTGCGGATCGTCCGGCGCAGTGCCGGAGGCACGGCAGTGTATGCAGGTCCTGGTGTGCTGGGCCAGGACGTGTTCCTGCCCGCCGACCATCCGCTCGCTCTTCCGGACGTGGTGGAGGCGTACCGCTGGCTGGGCGATGCATGGCTGGAGGCGCTGGAGTCGCTGGGAGTGACCGCGGAACTGGTTAGCGTTGACCGGGCCCGGAACCAGGGCCCGATCGACCCGGGCGTAGCCATGGCCTGCTTCGGCAGCCTCTCTCCCTATGAAGTGACAGCCGAAGGGCGCAAGCTGGTCGGTCTGGCACAGGTGCGCCGTGCCCGAGGCGTTCTCCTGCAAGCCGGCATCCATCTCCACTTCGACCCCGTGTCCCTGGCTCGCGTCCTCCCTGCCGCCGACACCGACAGCCTGGCAGAGCGTCTAGAAGAAGCAGCCGTCGGCCTGGACGAGGTGACACCGGAGCCGGTGAGCGTGGCCGACGTCATGACCGCGGTGAATCGCAGCGTGGAACACGTAGCCGGATCGCGGCTCCTGACCGCGGACTGGTCCGCCGAGGAGCTGCATCACCCAGGGGACTCGCGTGAAATCGGGTAGCGCAACGGATCAACGCCCGCCTCCCATGCCGACGCGGGATATCTCTATCGCGTCAGAGCGTCGGTCATCCTCGCGGCGCGGGCCATTTCCCGCACGTCGTGGACGCGAACCATGTCGGCTCCGCCGGCGATGGAGAGTGTCACCAGGGCAAGAGTTCCTTCCCGCCTGTCGGTGACGCCGACGCCCAGTACCTTCCCGATCATGCCCTTCCGGGATGGGCCGGTCAGTATGGGACGACCGAGAGATTTCAGCTCGGGTAGACGGCGGAAGATCTCGAAGTTCTCGCGCCATGTCTTTCCGAAGCCCAGGCCCGGATCCACCACGATCGAGTCGAGCGCGACGCCGGCCCGGCAGGCGCGATCGATCTCCCGCTCCAGGCCCTCCAGCACCATGCCAACCACATCCTCTCCGGGCCGGCCGCGGCCGTGATGGACGAGCACCAATCCGGCACCCCGGGCGGCAACCAGACGGAGCATGGCGTCGCTGGATGCGCCGGACACGTCGTTGACGATTGAGGCGCCTGCCTGAAGCGCCCGGCGCGCGACCTCGACTTTCGACGTATCGACGGAAACGGGCACGTCCACCGTGGCTGCCGCGGCCTCGATCGCCGGTATGACGCGCTCCATCTCCTCTTCGAGCGGTACCGGACTGTAGCCCGGCCGGGTCGATTCACCTCCGATGTCGATGACGTCGCTGCCGGCATCCCGGCAAGCCCCCGCGCGGCGGGCCACCGCTTCGGCGTCTCCGATGATTCCGTCCCCGGAAAAACTGTCGGGAGTCACGTTGAGGACGCCCATCACGTAGGTGCGACTGCCCCAGTCGGCGCGAAAGGGATTATTCAAGCGTGGCCTCGGCACTGTCGGTGACGTGGCGAAGGAGGATGGCGTTGGTCACCGGCCCCACGCCACCGGGAACCGGTGTGAGGGCTCCGGCCCGCGCATCGACGGCAGCCGCGTCTACATCCCCGACGACGCCGGTCTCGGTGACGTTGATCCCGGCGTCGATGACCACCGCCCCTGGCTTGACCATGTCCGCCGTGATCAGATGAGGCTCCCCGGCTCCCACCATCAGGATGTCGGCGGTACGCGTGAACTCTGCCAGGGCCGGAGTGTGCCGGTGGGTGACGGTGACGGTGGCATGCGCGTGCAGAAGCATTTCCGCCACGGGATGGCCGACGACGTTGCTGCGTCCGACCACGACCGCCGTCCGCCCCGCCGGAGCCACGCCGGACTCCCGCAGTAGCTCCATCATGGCCACCGCCGTCGGCGGATAGTGTCCCGGCACGCCCAGATAGAGGTGCCCGGCGTTGAGAACCGTGATCCCATCCACGTCCTTCCGGTAGCTCAGGAGATCGGACAGGCCCGAATGCTGGAGATGCTCGGGCAGCGGCATCTGGACCAGGACGCCGTCGACCGCGTCGTCATCATTCAGATCTGCGATCAGTCCCTCGAAGGCGTCGGAAGACACGTCGGCGGGGAGCTGCACGCGTCGCACCTCGATACCGGCGCGGCCACCGAGCTTTTCCAGCCGACCCGCATAGACCCGCGCCGGAGGAGACTCGCCGATCAGGACGAAGACCAGGCTGGGCCCGGGCCGCCAGGCCCTCAGCTGTTCGACACGCTCGGCCACGGACATGCGAATCGCGTCAGCCAGGGCTCTCCCATCAAGAAGGCGGGCCGTCACCCGCGCCCTACCGCGCCTTGAACCCCGCTCTGAACCTGGCTGTTCCAGCGTTCCGGATCCGGAATGTCCCCCAGATTGTCTCGCAGTC
>JAICWV010000165.1 GCA_025966365.1 Chloroflexota bacterium
CCGCCCCTGACGCCGTAGGGGGCGAGGATGGAGCGGTCGGCGGTGGAGATGAAGGCGGCATCTTGCAGGAGCCGGATGTGCTTGTCATATCCGAGCCCGCCGCGGAACGTGCCGGGGCCACCGGAGTCGGTCGCCAGGCCCAGCTTTTCGATCAGGATGGGGAAGCGGGTCTCGGCGAACTCCGCCGGAAGGTTCCTGGAGTTGGGGACGATATGGATGACGTCGCTGCCGTCGGCGTAATAGCGGCCGCCGGAGCCGCCGCCCAGGACCTCGCGCAGCAGGAAAAAGGTCGCGTCCGGCTCGAAGCCGTGCAGCCCCCAGTAGCGGATCGTTTCCTGATCGGCTGGCATGGCGCCGTCCACCGCCTGCGCCAGCACGCCGGCAAAGACGCCCAGCAGCCGCAGGATGGTGAAGGACCGGGCGTTGGTGGGCGCGGGAAAACGCGGGGAGACGATGGTCGGCTCCTCGGGGAAGATGATGTCGATGACGTCGCAGATGCCCTCGTTGACGTCCAGCTCCGCCGCCCGCTCCGGCGATTCGGCCAGATTGCGCAGGATCACCGCGATCCACTTCTTCAGAAACCGGCCCTCCGCGTAGTTGCCCGGCCAGTTGATTGGGCCCGTGGTCTGCGGGTGGGTGCCGCGCAGGTCGAGCGTGATCTTCTCCGGCGTCTTGGACATCCGCATCCGGATCTGGTGCAGTTTGGGCGGGTTCACACCGTCGTGCTCGATGTAGTCTTCCCACTCGTAGGTTCCGTCCGGAATCCGGGGCAGAATCTCGCGCCGGTAGGTGTCGGCGCACTTCTGGAGAATCGCCTCGAAGCACGCCTCTACCATCTCCCGCCCGTAGCGCTGGAAGAGCTCGGAGAGGCGTTGGGCGCCCATCCGGCAGGCGGCGATCTCACCGTCGATGTCGCCCTGAAGGCTGTGCGGGAGGCGGGTGTTGCGGAAGATGATCTTGTAGGCGTCTTCGTTGAGTACGCCCTCCCGGTAGAGCCGGATGGGCGGGACCATCAGGCCTTCCTGAAAGATGCTGGTGGCGTGCGCGGGCATGCTGCCCGGCACTGCCCCGCCGATGTCGTCGTGGTGGCCGAAGGCCTGAATGAAGGCCATCACCTCGCCGTCGTGGAAGACGGGCACGGTGCTGACGGCGTCGGGCAGGTGTCCTACCGATCCCTCGGAGAGATAGACGTCGTTGTGAAAGTAGACGTCGCCCTCGCGCATAGTCTCGAGCGGGAAGTCGCGGACCACGGGGTTGACCATGGCGCTGTAGGAGCGGCCGGTGAGTTTGCGGCAGAAGCGGTCGTGGATGCCGGCGCGATAGTCGTGCTGGTCGCGGATCATGGGCGAGCGGGCGGTGCGCTCGATGGCCGCCTCGACCTCCGCCTCGATGGAGGCAAGCGTCCCTTCCACGATCTGGAGGGTGATGGGATCGACGCGGGCAGCGACCGCCATCAGCCGGCTCTGCGCGCGATGAAGACGCCGGCCCTGGTGCGGATATCGATGGCACCGTCGAGCTCCATCTGCTCGTCGATGCGCCGCTCGATGGTATCCACCACCTCCTGGCCGACGCGCTGCGCCATCTGCATCGACCGCACATAGCCCTTGAGCGCCTCGGCCTCGGTCACATGCAGGGTGTTGTCGAAGGGGTGCACCTCGATGGCGGTGAAGTGCGGCCGGAGATCCTTCGCGCCCTCTTCCAGACCGAATCCGGTGATTCGCTCCGGCGGGATACCTGCATAAACCTCGTGCGCGATCTCGCGCAGTTCCTGCATGTGCTCGCGCCCGTTGGTGGCGGCAAAGAGGCGGCCGCCGGACTTGAGGACGCGGCGAATCTGGGCCAGCCCGCGCTGGAGATCGGGCACGTGGTAGAGCATGTGGTTGGCAATGACCGCGTCGTAGCTCTCGTCGGGAAAGGGCAGATCCTGCACGTCCACATCGGCGAAGGTGAAGTCACGATTGACGGCGGCGAGATTCTGGCGCGCCTGGCCGATCATGCCGGGGGAGAGATCGGTGAGGGTGATGTGCCAGCCCGACGGGATGCGGTCCGCGTTTTCCTGCCAGAGCCAGGCGGGTCCGCAGCCGACTTCGAGGATATGGGCTGTGGAGGGGAGTGAGAGCAGATGCTGGAAATACCAGTGCAGCCAGCCGATGGGGCTGGTGCCGAAGCGGGCGTGGAGATCGCCCCGGGCTTGCAGGTTGGAGGCGTCACGATACTGGACGTTTTTGAGATGATCCTGGTCGGTAAAGCCGGGCATCATGACGGCAGCACCGGGAGACCGGCCAGATGCATGTGGCGGTCGAAGGCGAAGATGGCGTCAATATCCGGAGTAGATCGGGCAGCCGCCAGATTGAAGGCGTCGACGAAGGAAAGCTGTTGATCGGCGAATCGTGCAAGTTCGCGGTGCGTGCTGCTGTCGGTGGCAGGAGTTGGATAGATCATGTGCAGCGTTCCACGGTCGAGCAAATCCTGTACCTCGTTAAGGAACGCGGTGGCATGCCGGCGACCGGGGCGGTAGAGGAGCCACGAGTAGGTTTCCGAGATAACACCCCATGTCGTGGCAAAGCGCACGTGCAGACGCAGGCGATCGTACGTTGCTACGGCTGCTGTATGGTGCCCGTCCCTGGATACGGCGAGAGCAATCCATGCGGATGAGTCAACGAGGATAGTGCGGTACGTCGCGATAGATGTCGTCATGGTCGTTCTCGACGAGCGGAAGATCAACGAAGCCTATGAGGCGGCGTAACGGGTCGGGGTCTCGCCCACTGGTCTTTGACTCGAGCCATGCGTCCAGGGCGCGCCTGACAATCTCAGCCTCGGTGGTGTGCTCGTCCAACGCGATACGTTTCAAAGCGGCGTCTTGCTCCGGGGTGATGTATGTTTGCTTCCGCACGAATTCCACAGACATACCTCCGCGATGTTGTGCACCACCATCATAACATCGCGGCGAGCAGGAGGTTCCCGAAGCGGTCGATACTGGTCGTCTGACCCGGCTGGACCACGCTGGTCGAGCCGTACTCCTCGATGATGGCCGGACCGACGATGTGACTGCCCGGGCTCAGGTCCTCTCTTGTGTAGATGGGCGTGTCGCGGTAGCGGCCGCCGAAGTAGACGGCCCGCGTGCCGGACGGTCGGGCCTCCTCTCCGGTCGCCGGCCGTTCGGCGATGCGTGGCTTGTCGATGAGGCCGGTGCCGGTAACACGCAGGTTGACGATCTCGGTTCGCTGAGCGCCGCGGTAGCTGTAGCCATACAGCGCTTCGTGCGCGGCGTGGAAGCGCTCGACGGCGTCGCGGACGGAGCCGGGGGCGAGCGATCCGGGCGGCAGCTCGATGCGAATCTCATAGGCCTCGCCGAAGTAGCGGATGTCGGCGGCGCGGTTGACCTGCTGCCGCTGGAGGGGGACGCCTTCAGCGGCAAGGTCCCGCGTCGCGTTCGCCTCCAGCCGCCGGAAGATGCCTTCCAGCGCCTCTACGTCCACCTGGTCTTCGCGCTGGACGGCGGTGGCGACGTAGTCCATCTTCAGGTCCACCGCCAGCAGGCCATAGGCGGAGACGTTGCCGGGGCTAGGCGGGATGATGGCGTGCGGCAGCTCCAGAAGCTGGGCCACGCGCCCCGCCTGCAGTGGCCCCGATCCACCAAAGGACACCATGGCATAGACGCGCGGATCGAGTCCCTTCCGGACCGTCACCTGCCGGATCGCATTGACCTGATTCCAGTCGGCGATCTCGATGATGCCGGCGGCCAGCACCTCCGGCGACAGGCCCACGCGCTCACCCAGCCGCTCCAGCCCGGCGCGGGACCGCTCCACATCCAGCGGCACTTCCCCGCCCAGGAGATGCGGCGGCAGCCGGCCAAGGAGGAGATTGGCATCGGTGAGGGTCGGCTCCTCGCCGCCGGTCCCGTAGCACATGGGACCGGGCGTGGCGCCCGCGCTCCTGGGGCCCACCCGCAAGCCGCCGGACGGGTCGACCCAGGCGATGGAGCCGCCACCAGTGCCAATAGTGATGATGTCAATCATGGGGACTTTGACCGGAAACCGGCCCACCGAGCCCTCGGTGGTGACGTGGGGTGCACCTCCCTCTACCACGCAGATATCGGTGGAAGTGCCGCCCGCGTCGACGGTCAGGACGTTGGGGAAACCGGCCGTGCCTGCCAGGAGCGAAGCGCCAAGCGCGCCGGCGGCCGGTCCCGAGAGTAGCGTGGCAATCGGCCGCTCAACCACCTGCGCCGGGCTGAGCACCCCGCCGTTGGATTGCATGATCAGAAAGGGAAGGTCGGCGTCGAGCGACCGCACCCGATCTTCCGCCCGCTCGACGTAGGTCCGGACGGCCGGCTTGACAAAGGCATCGACCAGCGTGGTCACCGTGCGCTCGTACTCCCGGTATTCGGGCAGGACGTCGGAGGAGATGGAGACGACCGCCTCCGGATACTCCTCGGCCAGGATGTCGCGCATGTGGCGTTCGTGGGCGGGATTGGCATAGGCATGGATGAAGCAGACGCCGATGGATCGAATCTTTTGATCCCGGAACCAGCGGGCAGCAGCGCGCGCTTCGTCCTCGTCAAAAGGCCGGATCTCGTGGCCGCGAAAGTCCAGCCGGCCCTCGATCTCCTTGACCAGATGGAGCGGGGCGATCCGATCCGGCTTCACCCAGAAGTAGGAGTTTCCATAGCCGTTGGGCACACTCTGCCGGGCGATCTCCAGGACATGCCGGAACCCCTTGGTGGTAATCAGGCCCAGGGAGGTGAACCGCTCTTCCAGCAGCGCATTGGTGGCAACGGTCGTCCCGTGATGAATCCCCGAGGGCGAGCCATCAAGTCCTCGAAGGACTTTCTCCACGCCGTCGAGCAAGGCACGTGACGGGTCGTCCGGCGTGCTCGACGTCTTGGTGGAATGCACCTCGCCTGTTGCTTCGTCTACCGCGACGATGTCCGTGAAGGTGCCGCCGGTGTCGATTCCGATACGGATCTGTGGGGTGGATGCCATTAACGAGCCATTGCCGGGAGGCGTGTAGGGGCGATGTGCAATCGCTGGATTGGATGTAGGAGTGATGTGCAATCGCGAGCCTGAGATGTCGGGGCGATGTGCAATCGCCGGATAGGGGGTGTGGGGCGATGTCCAATCGCGAGCCGGAGATGTAGGGGCGATGTGCACTCGCGAGCCTGAAATGTCGGGGCGATTTGCAATCGCCCGCTGTGCCTCAGCACAGCTTCCGGTGCCCGCCACCCAGGGATGTGGGTCTCGGGAACAGGCGCGCCTTTCCGGGTACCCGCCGCAGCAGGTGGAACCGGGGGGTTGACCCCGACCAGACATTGGTCCGGATCATGGCTTCGGGGCGTGCGGGCATCGAAGCCGCTCTGCGGAGCGGCGGGCGATTGCAAATCGCCCCTACATGGTGCGGCGGGCGATGGCAAATCGACACCACATGGTGAGGCGGGCGATGGCAAATCGCCCCCGCATTTCATGGCAGCGTTTCACCCCGCACTAACGCCCTGATCTGCCCGGGATTCAGGGGCATCTCGGTGACGCGCACGTCGAAGGGGGCCAGCGCGTCCTCGACCGCCTGGGCCATGAGCGCGGCTACGGGGATCACCCCCGCTTCTCCGGCGCCCTTGATTCCGAGCGGGTTCAGCGGGGACGGTGTCTCGATGTGGGCGGTCTCGATCTCTGGAATCTCCATGGCGGTCGGAATGAGGAAGTCCATGAAGGTGGTGGAGAGCGGCTGGCCGTCGGCGTCGTAGACGAGACGCTCGTAGAAGGAGCTGCCGATTCCCTGTGCCACGCCGCCGTGCACCTGACCCTCCACGATCATGGGGTTGATGACATTGCCGCAGTCGTGGACGGCGACGTATTTGAGGACGGTCACGATCCCGGTCTCGGGGTCGATCTCGATCATGGCGGCATGGTTGCCGCTGGCAAAGGTGGCCTGCGGCGGCGAGAAATATTCTCGCGCTTCGAGTCCAGGGGATTCGCCGGGATCAAGAGGCGGCCCCTCCTTCTTCTTCATCAGCGGCAGGACGTCCCGAGCCTGGTTGCCGTAGGCATAGCGAATGGGATTGGAGACCACGGCCAGATCCCAGAGAGAGATGCCGCGATCGCGCGATCCCTTCACAAAGACGCGCTCCTCCTCGAACTCGATGTCGGCCGGGTTGGCCTCGAAAATATCGGCGGCGATTGCCGCCGCCTTCTCCCGCACCTTGTTGACCGAATTGCCCACCGCATTGCCCGTGACCACCGCCGAGCGGCTGGCATAGGTGCCGGAGCCCCAGTTCATGGAGCGCGAGTCGCCGGTGGTGATCGTTACCTGGTCGGGCCGAACTCCCAGGGCATCGGCCACGATCTGGGCGAAGGATGTCTGGTGTCCCTGCCCCTGGGTGCCGACGCAGGTCGCCACCACCACCCGACGCGCGGTGCCGTCCACGCGGATGTGGGCGCCTTCATAGGGGCCGATGCCGGTACCCTCGACATAACTGGCGAAGCCGACCCCAACGTAGCGGCCCCGCGCGCGCATCTCTTCCTGATACGCCGGGAAGGAGTCGTAGCCGATCTTCTCCAGGACCACACGCAGCCCTTCGGGATAATTACCGCTGTCGTAGCGGGTGGGGGCTCCGTCCTGGAAGATGAGGCCCACATCCCAGGGAAACTCGTCAGGCTGGATCATATTCTTGAAGCGAATCTCGGCGCGGTCCATGCCCATCTCCCGCGCCGCGCGGTCGAGAAGCCGCTCCATGACGTAGCAGCCGTGGGGCCGGCCGGCGCCGCGATAGGGTGTCACCGGCACTTTGTTGGTGTAGACGACCGTCGCCTCGGAGCTGTAGTTGCGCAGGCGGTAGGGGCCGGGAAGCTGCGTGGCGGTGATGATGGGGACGATGATGCCGTAGGGGGTGTAGGCGCCGGTGTCGTGGATGAAGCGGTCGCGGACGCCCAGAATGGTGCCGTCGGCGGCGAGGGCGATGGAGGCCTCGTGGAGCTGCCCGCGCTCGTGATTGGAGGCGATGAGATGCTCGCGCCGGTCCTCCGCCCACTTGACGGGCACGCCCAGCCGTAGTGCAGCCAGTGGGACCAGCACCTCCTCCGGGTAGAACATCATGATCTTGGTGCCGAAGCCGCCGCCCACGTCCGGCGCCACCACCCGCACCGAGGACTCCGGCAGGTTGAAGAGCACCGCCAGCCCGTTGCGGATGGAGAGCGGCGCCTGGGTGGTGTCCCAGACTGTGAGGGTCCCTTCCAGGTC
>JAICWV010000120.1 GCA_025966365.1 Chloroflexota bacterium
CCGGCCCCGATGGTATTGGGAGCGGGCACGGGTCGTGCCTCGATCCGGTCCGTGCGGCCGTCGTGCTGGATGCTCGCGCCCTGGTCCCCGTGGGTGACGAGGACGATGGCGGACCGTGCCGCCTCACGGGACTCGGTGGTGAGGGCCGCCAGCTCGGGCTCCGCGGCCTTGATGACGTCAGCCCGGGAGAGGAGTACTGCCAGATCCACGTTGCGGTCGAAGCCTCCGGCGGGATCGCCCGGGCGCCGGACGAAGCCCTGGAGATCAAGGGCCAGAAGTCCGCGCGCCTCCCTGATAGATTTCGGTGCTATCTCGCGCATAATCGGGGAAAGCACGATAGCATCATCCAGGAGCGGTGATGGAATGGGAATGGGATCCAATCGCGGAATCACATACTTTTCTCCATCCGGTCCTGGAATCACCTCCACCACAGCCGTGTCTCCCGTGATCACGCCGAACGGAACACAGAGCCGACGCAGCGCGAGGCCCATGTAGTGGGCGGGACCGCCTTGCTGCACGACCACGCTCCCGTCGGGTTGCGGAACTCGATCGCGCGAGAATGTGGAGACGAGGGTGAAATGGGGCCTGGGTGTGGCCGTCATTCTGGCCGCAACCAGGCATGAAAATTGCTTTTGACGGATCGGGTTCTGCGTGATAGGCTGCGCACGTGCTTTTTACTCTTCACCATTTTTTCCCGGAGGGGTAGTTGGACATTTACACGGTCCAGGTTCGGAACGAGTTTACCGGAGAGGTTCGCGTCATCGAGGTTCAGGCGGATTACTTTCGTGATGCTCAGATAGCGGCTCTGGCTCAACTTTTCCATTCCGAGGGTTGGCGCAAGGCCACCGCCCTGGTCCCGGAGTTGTCCGCAGAAGCTGCCTGATTCAGGGACGCGGCCTCGTGGGGCACAATGGTGCATGGACGAGGCGACGAAGAGTACGTCCGGCGTACGGTGGACGCGCGCCCATTCGGCGGGCGGCGTTGTGTTGCGGCCTGCATCGTCGGGCTACGAATTTGTCGCCATCCGACCTGCCGGTCAGGATCGCTGGCAGCTTCCCAAGGGCACGATCGACCGGGGGGAAACGCCGCGGGACGCCGCGGTGCGAGAGGTCCGAGAGGAAACCGGCGTCCACGGGCGGATTTTGCACGACCTCGGCAACATCTCCTACTTCTTCCGGGTCCGCGGTCGGCCCTACCACAAGCAAGTCGACTTCTTCCTCATGGCCTATCTGGGAGGGAACACCGCGGACCACGACCACGAAGTCGACGAGGCAGTCTGGCTCGGCGCGGCCGATGCGGCACGACTGACCTTCAAATCGGAGCGCGAGACGGTGGAGAAGGCCCTTGAGCTGGTGCACTCGGGCGCAATCGAGTCCACGGCACTGAAAACGTCTCCCGGCGCGGAGTGACTCCGGCCAGAACCAACCATGCTGGGGAGAACGCGGCCCCCGTGATATCCCGCCTCGCAGTACCCCGCTACCCTTCGAGTAGCAAGCTTTCCGGGTCTTCGAGCAGGTCCTTGACGCGGACCAGGAAGGTCACTGCCTCGCTGCCGTCCACGATCCGATGATCGTAGGAGAGGGCGACGTACATCATGGGTCGAATCACTACCTCACCGTCCACCGCTGCTGGCCGCTCCTGGATCTTGTGCATGCCCAGGATGCCGACTTGCGGGTAGTTGAGGATCGGCGTGGACAGCAGCGAGCCGAAAATGCCGCCATTGGTAACTGTGAAGGTGCCGCCCTGCAGCTCGGGGAGGGTGAGAGTCCCCTCCCGCGCCCTGCCGGCCAAGTCCGCGATCTGCCGCTCGATCTCCGCAAAGGTCAGCCGGTCGGCGTTGTGGACCACCGGGACAACCAGCCCGCCCTCGGTGGAGACGGCGACGCCGATGTCGTAGTAGTACTTGAGGACCATTTCATCGCCCTGGATCTCGGCGTTGAGACGAGGCTGGGCTTTCAACGCCCCCACCACGGCCTTGGTGAAGAAGGACATGTAGCCGAGCCCGACGCCGTGCCGCTCCTTGAACGAATCGCGCCGCCGCTTCCGGACGTCCATGATGGCGGTCATGTCCACCTCGTTGAAGGTGGTGAGCATGGCTGCGGTATGCTGCGCCTCGACCAGTCGATTGGCGATGGTCAGTCGGCGCCGAGACATCCGGACTCGCTCCACCGGGCCGAACTCGTTACCACCGGACTGAGCCGCGGGCGCGGGTGCCGGCGTGGGCTGTGGCGCCGCGCGGGGAGGCGCCGCGGTCTGCGAGGACGTGCCGGACTGCCGCTGAAGGACCGCCACCACGTCCTCCTGGCGCACCCTCCCGCCCGGACCGCTTCCCTGGATCTGTCCCAGGTCGAGCCCATGCTCTTCGGCCATGCGGCGCGCCACCGGCGTGGCCCGTCCGCTGCCGTTTTCCGCGGCCTCCGCAGGGGCTGACGCGTCCGCCGCGGTCTTCTTGACCACTTCCACAGGCTCGGGCTGCGCAGGCGATGTTGCCGGCGCTTCTCCGGCGCCCAGGAGGCCCAGAATGGCGCCGACGCCGACCGTCGTTCCTTCCGGTGAGGCCACTTCTTGCAGCACCCCGCTCTCGGGGGCCGCGACCTCCATGTTCACCTTGTCGGTTTCGAGCTCAACCAGCGGCTCGCCCTGCACCACCGCTTCTCCCGGGGACTTCATCCAGCGGCCGACGGTCGCCTCGACGATCGATTCGCCCAGCGGTGGAACCGTGATCTCAACCGACATGCTGTACTCCGCGCTCTTCTCGTTCTGTGGTGTTGGTGGTCATATCCAGTGCCTCGCCGATAATGCGCGCCTGCTCCCGCGAGTGGCTGGAGGCGGACCCTTCGGCCGTGCTGGCGCGCTCCGGACGCCCGATATAGGCGAGGCCGGAGCCCGCGGGCAGAATCTGCAGCAGCCTGGGCTGGATATAGGCCCAGGCGCCCATGTTTCGGGGCTCCTCTTGCAGCCACACATACGCTTCGGCGTTCCCATAGCGCTCGACGATGTCGCGGACGTCGCGGGCCGGGAAGGGATACAAGAGCTCTAGCCGCACGATCGCTACCCGGTTGTCGTCATCCTTGACTTCGTCCAGGAGGTCGATGCCCGATTTTCCGGTGACAAAAATCACGCGCTGCACGCGCTCCGGCTCCGGGCTCCGGGGATCGTCCAGGACCGGTTGGAAGGAGCCGTTGGCGAGATCGTCCAGGCTGGAGGCGGCGCGAGGATGTCGAAGCAGGCTCTTGGGCGTGAACAGAACCAGCGGGCGCCGATCTCCGGACAGGGTGGCTGCCTGAAGCCGCACCAGGTGGAAGTATTGGGCGGAAGTGGTGACGTCCGCCACGCGCACGTTCTCCTCGCCGGCTAGCTGCAGATAGCGCTCGATGCGGGCACTGGAGTGCTCCGGCCCCTGTCCCTCGTAGCCGTGCGGGAGTAGCAGAACCAGGGCCGGCATCTGATGCCACTTGGCCCGTGCCGAATAGATGAACTGATCCACGATGACCTGTGCCACATTGGCAAAGTCGCCGAACTGAGCCTCCCAGAGGACGAGCGCCTCGGGCGCGGTCACGGTGTACCCGTACTCGAAGCCGAGGGTAGCCGCTTCGGTGAGTGGGCTGTTATAGACGGCGAAGGACGCCCGTGCCTGCGGCAGACCGGCCAGTGGCGACAGCTTCGCGCCGGTCTCGGGATCGACCAGAACATCATGGCGGTGGCTGAAGGTGCCGCGTTGCGTGTCCTGTCCGGTCAGGCGAATGGGCGTGCCCTGGGCCAGGATACTGGCGAAGGCCAGGGCCTCGGCGTGCCCCCAGTCGATGGTCCGGTCGCCCTCCAGCGCCGACTTTCGGCGCTCCAGGACGCGACCCAGCTTGCGGTTGACGGCGAATCCGGGTGGATAGCTCAGCAGGGCCTCGTTATAGGCGCGGAGTGTGTCAGCCGGTACTGCAGTGCCGATATCCTCGATTGCCGCGGGTTTCAGAGGCGTGGGAACTGCCTCCTCCCCTGCGCCGCTCTCGACCTCGTCACGCGCTTGCCGCAGCCTCGCCTGCGCGTCGGCCACCATCTGCCCGGCCTCGTCCTCGGTGACGATGCCGGCGTCGATGAGGGTGCGGGCGTAGAGCTCCCGCACCGTTTGGTGATTTCCGATCTGCTCGTACATCAGCGGCTGGGTGTAGGCGGGCTCGTCCCCTTCGTTGTGTCCCCAGCGGCGGTAGCCGACCAGGTCAATCAGGAAGTCCTTGTGGAACCGCGTCCGGAACTCCTCGGCCAGCTCGACTGCCCAGAGAGCCGCTTCGGGCTCGTCGGCATTGACGTGGACGATGGGGATCTCGAACCCCTTGGCGAGGTCACTGGCGTAGAGGGTCGATCGGCTCTCGTTCGCCTCGGCGGTGAAGCCGATCTGATTGTTGACGATGAAGCGGATGCTTCCGCCGGTGTCGTATCCCTGCAGGCGGGATAGGTTGAGCGTTTCCGCCACGATGCCTTCGCCGGGAAACGCGGAATCGCCGTGCACGGTTACGGCCAGCGCGCGCGACACGTCCTGGATGGGAGCGCCGGCGTGGTCTCGAATGTCCTGAACGGCCCGGGCCGAGCCCTCGACCACCGGATCCACGAACTCGAGATGGCTGGGATTGTCGGCAAGGATGATCTCAATCTCCTCCTGCTCGACATCCAGCCGGGCGCGTCCGCCGATGTGGTACTTCACATCGCCGGTCCAGCCCGGCGTAATAACTTCCTCGGCCTCGCCCGCGGTTTCCCCGCGAGTGGCCGGGGAATGGAACTTGGCCAGTATGCCGGCATAGGGCTTGCCCAGCACGTGCGCCAGGACGTTGAGTCGGCCCCGGTGTGCCATGCCCATGGCGATCTCGTGCACCCCGTGCTCGATGGAGTGCTGGATCAGACTGTCCAGCATCGGAATCAGAACATCGTTGCCCTCGATCGAGAAACGCTTCTGGCCGGGGAAGGTGGTGTGGAGGAAGCGCTCGAAGGTCTCGACTTCGGTCAGCCGCTCCAGAAGCTCTCGCTGCTCCTCCGGCCCCAGATGCACTGGTCCGGCCGTCTCAACAGTGGTGTGTAGCCACTGCCGCTCTTCATAGTCCTCCACGTGATCGAAGTCATAGCCGATAGGCCCGGAATACATGGCACGCAGGCGCTCGATGGCCTGCAAGCAGTTCCCCGCCGCCGCGCCCTCTTTGGGGAAGACGATCGAGCCGGGAAGATTGCGGAGGTCCTCGTCGGTCAGTTCGTGGGTGGCGGCCTCGATCATGGGGTCGCCGGGGCGAGGCCCACCCAGCGGATCGATGCCCGCGGCCAGGTGGCCGTATTCGCGGATGCTCCGTGCCAGCCGCGCGGCAGCGACCACTTTCTGCACGTCGATGGCCGTGACGGGTGCACCGGCGGTCGGGAGACCGGTGGGGACAGGTGCCGTCTCTAGCGGCGGCGGTCCATGTTGCTCGAAAAAGGCGCGGGTCTGCGCATCCACCGAGGCTGGGTCCTGGCGAAAGCGTTCGTACAGATCAAGAACATACCCCTCGTTGGGGCCGGCGAAGCTGTTCCAGCTATCCATCAGTGCCTGAACATCCAATCAGCGGGTCGCGCCTGCGTGCGCCACCCCATAGCTTAATCCCTTCCCCCTGAGCTCGGTCCCGTCTATGCGGAAACTGGACCTGCAAGGGCCGTGCCCGCTGCAATTATACGTACGCTTCCACGATAGGTCAAGGATTGGGCCGTCCCGTAGGATAGGGCAGAGGAGTGCGATGGACAGCAAACGGCAACGTGTCTTTTCCGGTATTCAACCCTCGGGATCGCCGACCCTGGGCAACTATATCGGCGCCATTCGCAACTGGGCACGCGACCAGGACAGGTTCGACAACATTTTTTGCATCGTCGATCTGCACGCCCTGACCCAGCCACGCGATCCCGAAGAGCTGCGCGCCAAGACCTGGGAGCTCAGCGCCATCTTGCTCGCCGCCGGGATCGATCCCGACCGGAGCCTACTGTTCGCCCAATCGGACGTGCCCGCCCACACCGGCCTGACCTGGCTCCTGACCACCATCACCCCTATGGGCTGGCTGAACCGGATGACCCAGTTCAAGTCCAAGGCGGGGAGCGATCGCGAATCGGTCGGGGCAGGGCTGTACATCTATCCGGTGTTGATGGCGGCCGACATCCTCCTGTACCACACCAACTGCGTGCCGGTTGGGGAGGACCAGAAGCAGCACGTGGAGCTGACGCGCGACATTGCCGAGCGCTTCAACGGTCTTTTCGGCGAGTTGTTTACCATTCCCGAGCCCATGATCCCGCCGGTCGGCGCGCGCATCATGGACCTGTACGAGCCGGAGCGCAAGATGGACAAGAGCCGGCCCACCGGGGCCATCTCGATCCTCGACCCGCCGGACGCGATCCGGAAGAAAGTCTCGCGGGCAGTGACGGACTCGCTGGCGTCCATCCGCTTCAGTCCCGAGCAGCCCGGCCTCCTCAATCTGCTGACCATCATCCAGGCTCTCACCGGCAAATCCGAGGAGGAAATCCTCGAGGAATTCGAGGGCCAGGGGTACAAGGCGGTCAAAGATCGCGCGGCCGAGTCCATCATCGAGGCTCTGGCGCCGCTGCAGCAGCGTTACCGCGACTACGAGCGCGATCCCGACCAGGTTGACCTGATTCTGCAGCGGGGCGGGGAAAGAGCGCGCGAGATGGCGGAGCCGGTGCTCCGGGAAGCGCAGCGTCGAATCGGTCTGCGGCGGCCTGTATAATTGCCGCACGAGTCCGGCCCGCGCCCACCTCCGGTGCCGCTCCGTCTCTTGAGGTAGCTATCGTTGTCATCGCTGTACCGGAAGTGGCGCTCCCAGTCTTTCCTCGATCTCTACGGCCAGGAGCACGTGGTCCGTACGCTCCGTAACGCCGTGGCACAGCACAAGGTAGCCCACGCCTATCTCTTTACCGGGCCGCGAGGAACCGGCAAGACCAGCACCGCGCGCATCCTGGCCAAAGCAGTCAACTGCCTGAATCCGCACGAGGGCAACCCCTGTAACGCGTGCGAGATGTGCCTGGCGGCCAACGAAGGCCGCGCTCTCGATGTGATCGAGATCGACGCTGCCTCCAATACGAGCGTCGATAACGTCCGCGACCTGCGAGAGCGCGTGGCCTATGCCGCCGGTGAGGGCCGCTACAAGGTCTACATTGTGGACGAGGTGCACCGCCTCTCCGGCGCCGCCTTCGACGCCTTTCTGAAGACGCTGGAAGAGCCGCCGGAGCACGTGATCTTCGTCTTTGCCAGCACCGAGCCTCACAAAGTCCCTGCCACCATCATCTCGCGTTGCCAGCGCTTCGACTTCCGGCGCATCGGTCCGGAGGACGCCCTGCGGCGGCTGCGCGAGGTCGCCGAGAGCGAGGGCATCGCCGTTGACGACGACGCCCTGATGCTGCTGGTCCAGGGGGCGAATGGCAGCCTGCGTGACGCCCTGGGCCTGCTCGACCAGGCACTGGCGTATTCCGACGGCGGCATCTCCGCCGCCGAGATCCGGCAGGCCCTGGGCCTGACCGACCCCATGCTGGTGGCACGCTTGACCGATCACCTGCTGGACGGCGAGGTGGGTCGCGGCCTGGAGGATGCGGCAACGTTTATCGCCTCCGGCGCCGATCCCGGACAACTGGTCCGGCAATTGGTGGACTACTGGCGCTATCTGCTGCTGCGTGCGTCCGGCGTGCAGCAGGCAAGCTGGGTCGACCCGGCACTGGCGGACTCGGCGGGACGACACGTTTCCCGCCTCTCAACTGCACAGATTGTGCGGGTGCTGGCGGCGCTCACCGGTCAGGACTTCAGCGCCAAGTACAACCTCCCGCCGGAGCTGCCCTTCGAGGTCGGCTACGTGGAGGCTGCGCTCGGGCTGCAGGAGCGGCGGCCGGCCGCGCCGTCCGTACAGCCAGCCCCCCCTGCCCCCGAGCGGCGCACTGCTCCACCCTCCACCCCGGCTGCGGCGCAGCCCTCAGCTTCCGTCGAGCGAGCGCAGCCGAAGACGGAGCCCGCCGCTCCGGCCGACACCGGGCCCACCGTCCCGGCTCCGATTCCGGCCGAGAATGGCAATCTTTCCGATCTGGATGCCGCCTGGGCTGCCATTGTGACCCGGATGCGGTCGCGCAGCAAGAGCCTGGAGGCGATTCTCAAGTCCGGCTACATCCTGGGGGCCGACAACGGGGAGATGAAAGTCGGCTTTCTGTACCCGTTCCATTCGGAGCAACTCAACAAGACATCGGCGCGCAAAGCGCTGGAAGAAGTGATCGTGGAGACGCTGGGCGTGTCCTATCGGGTCAAGAGTCTGGTGGCGACCAAGGAAGAGATCGAGGCCGCGCGCGGCTCGGGAACTGTCGCCGAAGACGACGGGTTCGTCGAGGAAGCGGCGGAGAGCTTGCGGAAGCTCCACATCGAGAAGCTCGGCAACGGACATTCCTGAGACGGTGCTCGTTCTCGGGAGCCGGCCCGCCCATGCGTGGATTTGGACCGGCTGATCCGGTAGAGTGACCGAGTGTGGAAAGCAGTGGTTCGGCCGTTGTTCGTCCGGTTGTTACGGCGCGTTCCGGGGGAAGTCCGCGACCGTGTCATTGACCTGTCGCTGGCACCGTCTCTGTGGATGCTCCGCGTCCTCAAGGCGTTGCCGGACCATCACACTGCGCGGTGGCGTCTGTATCGCGCGGGTCTTGTGGCCGGCTACCACGTTATTCCCACCCACTTTTATGCGTCAGAGCCGGACATTCTCACGCTGGAGGAGACCAAGGAGCACTGGGCCACCCCGCTGTCGCTTCCCGGGCTTCCGCTCGACATTCACGAACAGGCCGCCACTCTGCGTCGCATGTGCCTCCCGTATCGATCGGAGTACTCGGGCGCCGCGGCCTTCCGCCACGCCGAGTCAGCCGGGTGGGGGCTCGGCTACGGTGAGATCGAATCCGAGGCACTTCATGGTGTTTTGAGGAGTGTTAAACCCCGGCGGATCATCGAGGTGGGAAGCGGCGTCTCGACCTTCTGCAGCCTCGCCGCGCTGCGACTCAATGAGGAGGAATCGGAAACCCCGGCTCGAGTGACGTGTATTGAGCCCTATCCCTCGGCCCGGCTGCTGCAGGCGGCGGAAGACGGTCTCCTCGAACTCATAGGGGTCCCGGTTCAGGATGTACCCGTCGAGTCGTACGATGTACTGGGTCCGGGAGACGTGCTTTTCATCGACTCCAGCCACGCGGTGAAGGTTGCGGGAGACGTAACCCACCTCATCCTCGAGGTGCTGCCGCGTCTCAAGCCCGGCGTGCTGGTCCACGTCCACGATGTCAATCTGCCATACGAGTATCAGCCCGACTTCCTCACCATGTACTTCCACTGGAATGAGCCCGCCCTGCTCGCAGCCTACCTGAGCGACAATCCCCGCTGGCAGATTCTGTTTGCACTGAGCGTTCTGCATCACGGGGCCCCTCAGGTTCTTCAGGAGGTCTTCCCCGACTACGTCCCGCACCGCGGGGAGCGCGGCTTGCGCCTCGGCGGCATGAGCGCACCCGGTCACTTTCCCAGCTCTCTCTGGATGGAGATGATCGGTCCGGGGAGCGGCTAACCGTACGCGCGTGCGGGCGGTGCGCGCTCTGCTCTGACATTTCCCGCCAAACCGTGACCGTTCGGCCTATGGACGTCGCCTCGCCAGTTCAGTAGAGTGGCAGCATGAATCACGGCAGAGTTCCGGCACTCGACGGTGTCCGCGGCGTCGCAATCGGGCTCGTTTTGCTGTCCCACTGGATGTACCAGCCGTGGGCTCCGCACGCGCTCGCTCCCTGGCTGACGCTCGGGGCGTGGGGCGTGCAGATCTTTTTCGTCCTGTCCGGGTATCTCATCACGTCGCTTCTGGTTCAGGAGTGGCAGAGCACTGGAAGGGTGTCCCTCTGGGGTTTTTACATTCGCCGGGTGTCGCGGATCATGCCCGCGTTTTACGTATTCGTTGCGGTGATGGGGGTACTGGGGCTCTACGGCGTGGTAGATGCGCCGGCCGGATCGGTGCCGGCCACCGCGTTCTACACCGGCGACTACGTGAATGTGGCGCCGACTGTCTTCGGACACACGTGGAGCCTTGCGGTCGAGGAGCAGTTCTACCTACTCTGGCCGGCCCTCCTGATTCTGGCAGGACCGCGCCGTGCTGCCTGGGTCGCGGCGGCGGTGCTCATTGCGTGCCCCATCTCGCGTCTCATCAGTCTCGGGTGGACGCCGGGATCGCTGGTTGCCGCGGCTCCCTATCGCTTCGACACGCAAGCTGATGCTCTCGCAGTTGGCTGTCTGGCCGCTCTTGCCCACGATCGCCTGGCGGCATGGATCGACCGCTCGATGGGAATCCGAGCGTGTGTCGCGCTGGTGCCTCTCCTACTCCTCGCGGTCGCGGAGGCACATACGATCCCAGGGCCGGGGACGCTCGTCTTCAGCACCACGCTGGGTCCGCTGCTGGTTGATGTCGGCGTTGCCCTGGTCATCGTCTCCTGTGTGTCTCAGCCCGGGAACCTGTACGCGCGGTGCCTCGCGTGGCGTCCACTCGCGGCCATCGGCATTATCAGTTACTCGCTCTATCTCTGGCAGCAAGCAATGTGGCAGGCGGGGCCGGTTCTCTCACTGGCGCTTGCGTTTGGCGCGGCGCTTGCCTCGTATTTCGTGGTCGAGAAGCCAATCCGACGGATTGGCCGCGCCTATGCTCGGCGCGTGACGGCCACTGTGTTGGGCACTGCGCTTCCCGTCACTGCTCCGTCTCTGGCCTTGGAGCAATGACCGGATGCGCTGCGCCGCCGGCACGAGCGCGGACACACATGTCGCACCGCGGCAATACCTCTACGCCTCTCCCGTGGCCGCAGCAACACCTCGCACCCGGGGCTTCCAGTTCTTCAGCATGAGAATGGGGCTCTCGACATAACGCCAACTGAGCCACGCCGCGCCAAGCGACAACGGCGCCCACGTCGCGAATCCCAGCCATCCAAACCGCACCGACCAGTACAAGAGCGGCAAATGGAACAGGTAGAGCGCATAGCTCAATCGCCCGAAC
>JAICWV010000133.1 GCA_025966365.1 Chloroflexota bacterium
ACAGGAACCTCCCACTCATCCCATATGTCATGGACGCCCCGAGGATGGCGGGCAAGGGCAGCTCGCTCCGCCGCTGGCGCCGTGGCCGGGTCTTGCTCAGCAGGCGACTCCATTCCCTGGCGCACCAGATAGTGATAGAGGGAATAGCTCAGGTTGACATGGATATCGACCTGAGCCGTGCAGCCCGTGGCGGGAATCGATAGTGCCGGCTCAGCCATGCCTGCTGCTAGTCGAGCTGCGCCTCCACGCTGAAGTCCAGGTTGCCGCGGAGGGCATTGCTCACCGGGCACTTCTGATTGGCCTCCTGTGCCGCCTGGGCGAAGGCATCGGCGTCGAGACCCGGAACTTTTCCGGCGACCTGAAGTCGCATAGTCGTGATTTTCAAGCCGCTCTCCTGCCGCTCCACGGTGCAGGTAGCCGTGGTGCGAATCTCATCCGGCACGTTTCCCTGGGTGGACAGCATGTTGGTGAGGACCATGGTGTAGCACTCTGCCTCGGACGCGGCCAGCAGCTCCTCGGGACTGGTCTTGCCCTCGGGCGCCTCGACGCGCGACGCCCAGGTTACGGGTAGGCCGTCGAGCGCACCGCTCCCCGACTCGATCGTGCCCTCGCCATCCGGAAGGGTGCCGTTCCATATGACAGTTGCCGTGCGGTCAGTCATTCAGGTATCTCCTAGTCGCCAGTGGTTTGCGGGGTCATCTCAGCATAGGACGTCCGCGACAGCCATCCCGCGCTCCCCAGGACCGCCGCGCCCAGAACCACTGTCAGCCCCGCCGCCAGATAGGTCGCAGACGGGCCAAGGCTGTCGTAGATTGCCCCTCCCGCCGGCCGCGAGATGAGCTGAGCCAGCCCAAATGCCAGCGCGTTCATGATCCCCTGAAGCGTGCTGCCCCACGCCCTTGGCGCCAGGTCGTGGATCAGGTGGACGGTGGTGGCGTAGAAGAGGCCGAAGCCCAGGCCACGAAAGACGGAGAAGCCGATCATGACCCACGGCAGCGGCGAAACGGCGTAGCCGAGGTAGGCCGTGGCGAAGCAGGCATAGGCGATCAAGAGGGTAGTTCGGCCGCCTAGACGCTGAACCAGCGGTGCGCTGGAGCGCATGGCGGGAAGCTCGAACATGGCCGACAACCCGAACATGATGCCGACCAACTCCGCTCCTCCGCCCAGATGCGTCATGTAAATGCCGGTAAAGGTCATATCGACGCCCAGCGCTGCACCAACGATAAAGGTGGAAGCCAGCAGGACGACCAGCGTGCGATTGCGAATCATCTCCCCCCAGGGAATCCGCCGCGCCGCGCGCGGCTCCCGCTCCACCTCTTCCAGCCCCCGCGACAACCAGGCGAGGACGAGATAGATGGCGGCGGCGGTGGGAAACATGGCGCGGTAGCTGAAGCGCAGCCACAGGAAGCCGCAGATGGCAGCCATGAGGGCGTAGCTGAGCGAGCCCCACAGGCGCATGCTGCCGTAGCCCACCCTGTGCCGCGAGGCCATGGCGGCGGCGGTGCTGTCCGCCAGCGGAATGATGGGGCTGTAAAAGGCGGCGAAGAGCGCCATGACGGGAAGGAGCACCAGAAAACTCCTGGCCGTCATCACCAGCAGCATGCTCAATCCCATCCCAACGCTGCAGAAGGAGAGCATGGGCAGGTGCCAGCCGCGCCGGTCGGCGAGGGAGGCCATCGGCGCGGCCAGCAGAAAGCCCGCGGCCGGCTGCAGCGCCGAAAGCAGGCCGATCTGCGGCCCGCTCAGTCCCAGGTGGTGGAAATACACCGCCAGGAACGGCAGCCAGGCGGCCAGGGCGCCAAAGAAGGCGAAATAAAAACGCGAGCCGCCCCACACGGGACTGACTCGAGGCCGGGACAAGTGCATCGTGGCGCGCTACGGCGCCAGCGGTGCCGGGTCCGCCCTGGACGGATGGGAAGCATCCAGCGCATGCCGGGCCGACTCCAGGCCCATCTCCAGCGCGGCCATATCTTCGTCCGACAGGGCTCGCAGGAGCGAGCTCATGGCCTCGCGTATCTCATCCTTCCCGCGGGCCAGCCGCTCCGCTCCAGCGGGGGTGAGATACAGGTGCCAGCAGCGTCGGTCGTTCGGGTCCTGACGCCGTGCCACGTAGCCGTCCTTCTCCAACCGATCGACGATGCGGCTGACGCGGCCGGGATCGATCCGCAGGGCACGGGCGACGGCGGAGGGCAGGTCGCGGCCGCGCTCGATCTGCCGCAGGACGCTGAGGTCCGCCA
Source organism: Chloroflexota bacterium (assembly GCA_025966365.1). Lineage (GTDB taxonomy): Bacteria > Chloroflexota > UBA5177 > UBA5177 > UBA5177 > JAICWV01. The sequence goes on from JAICWV010000133.1 coordinate 2,238, forward strand.
GGTCCAGATCGTCCTCGGCCAGGCGGAATTCCTGGGCCAGGGAGCGGACGAGCAGGAGAAGCGTTCCCGCCATGCGGAAGGGATCGCCGGACTCAGGTCGCGGCATGGTGCTTGCAGATGCAATAATTGTTCATCACCACCATTTTACTGCGATTGGACCCGCGGCTGTCCAGCAAGGGCCACGGCGTCCATCCGTGGAAAAAGGAGATCTATGGCTGTACCTGTCCCTCAGAGCGTATCCAATACCGAAGGCCTTCACTACAAGTGGATCGCCCTGTCCAACACCACGCTGGGCGTCCTCATGGCCAGCTTGAACGCCAGTATCGTCCTCATCGCCCTCCCCGCCATCTTTCGCGGCGTCGGCATCAATCCTCTCACTCCCGGAAACACCAGCTTTCTTCTCTGGATTCTCATGGGGTACATGGTGGTTACATCCACCCTGCTGGTGACAGTCGGGCGCATCTCGGACATGCTGGGCCGGGTGAAGATGTACACCCTCGGCTTTGCCATCTTCACGCTGGGATCGCTCCTCCTCTTTCTCACGCCGAGCACGGGAAGCGCAGGCGGCCTGGAGCTCATCGGCTTCCGCCTGGTGCAGGCGGTGGGGGGCTCGTTCCTCTTCGCCAACAGCGCCGCCATTCTGACCGACGCCTTTCCGCCTGACGAGCGAGGTCTGGGCCTGGGGATCAACCAGATCGCGGCCATCGCCGGATCGGTCGGCGGCCTCATCCTGGGCGGAATCCTGGCCACGTTCGACTGGCGGCTCGTCTTCCTGGTGAGCGTCCCCTTCGGGCTGCTGGGAACGATCTGGGCGCGGATGGCACTGCGTGAAACCGCCGTCATCCGGAAGCACCAGCGGCTCGACGTCTGGGGCAACATCACCTTTGCCGCCGGGCTTACCATCGTGCTGGTCGGCCTCACTTACGGCTTGATGCCGTACGGTGGCAGGGGGATGGGCTGGACCAATCCCTGGGTCGATGCGGCGCTGATCGGCGGCGTATTCCTGCTGATCGCCTTCGGCTTCATCGAAGTCCGGGTGCCCGAGCCGATGTTCCGGCTGGAGCTCTTCAAGATTCGCCCCTTCGCCGCCGGAAACATCTCCGGCCTGCTGGCTTCGATTGCCCGGGGCGGTCTCCAGTTCATGCTCATCCTCTGGCTGCAGGGAATCTGGCTGCCGCTACACGGCTACTCCTACGCCGACACGCCGCTCTGGGCCGGCATCTACATGCTGCCGATGATGGCGGGCTTCCTGATCGCCGGGCCGCTCTCGGGGTATCTCTCCGACCACTTCGGTGCCCGCCCCTTCTCCACCGGCGGCATGATCATCGCCGCCCTGACCTTCATGCTGCTCACCTTCCTGCCCGCCAATTTCACATACCTGTCGTTTGCGTTCCTGCTCTTCTTCAATGGGGTGGGCATGGGACTGTTCTCCTCGCCGAACACCAGCTCCATCATGAGCTCGGTCCCGGCGGAGCATCGCGGCGTGGCCTCCGGGATGCGCGCTACCCTCCAGAACGCGGGGATGCTGCTCTCGATGTCCATCTTCTTCACCATCGTTATCGTCGGGCTCTCGCAGCACCTCCCCTCCGCGCTCACCAGTGGGCTCAGCAAAGCCGGCCTGCCGCACCACTACGTGGTCCAGGTTTCCCACCTCCCGCCCACGGCGGCGCTCTTCTCCGCCTTCCTGGGGTACAACCCCATGCAGCATCTCGTTCCGGCGGCGGCACTGGCGCACCTGTCGGGTGCGGCCCGCGCCCATCTTCTGGGACACGGGTTCTTCCCGGGGCTGATTGCGCCGCCCTTCATGGAGGGACTGCGCGATGCCTTCTACGTCTCCGCCGCCATGGCGGTTATCGCCGCCCTCGCCTCGCTGCTCCGCGGCGGCCGCTACGTGCACGAGGAGCAGGAGCTGGCCGCTCCCACACCCCCGCCCTTCGGCGCCAACTCCGCAGAGGACACGGATCTGGCGCTCGAGACCCTGGCCGTCCGCCGAGAGCCCTCGACACGATGACGGCAGCCCAGCGGCGCGAGGTGGGCGCCGTGCAGTCGCCCACTTCAACCGTGCGGGACACCTGGACGGACGAGCAATATCGCACACGGCTGCTGGTCGTGCTCCTCACCGCCACCCTCTTCTCCGTTATGAACTCCAGCATGGTCAACGTGGCCCTGCCCACCCTGATGCGCGACTTCGGCGTGGGGCTGACCTCCTCGGTATGGCTGTACACCGGATACACCCTCCCCTACGCCGTTGCCATGCCCCTCACCGGTGTCCTGGGCGAGCGTCTCGGCCCCAAGACCGTCTTTCTGCTGGGCGTCGGCGGGTTTCTGCTCGCCTCCCTGCTCTGCTCGGTGGCGTGGAGCTTCCCCTCATTGCTGGCCTTCCGCATCCTGCAGGCACTGGGCGCGGCGGCGGTCATACCCAATGCCATGGTGCTCATCACCCACGCCTTCCCGCCCTCAAAGCGCGGGCAGGCGCTCGGCATCTGGTCCGCCGCCTCCGGTGTCGGCGCCGGGATCGGTCCCGCGTTGGGCGGCTTCCTTACCCAGTACGCCTCCTGGCATGCCATCTTCTGGGTCAACGTGCCATTTCTGTTGCTGGTGATCTTCGTCGGCCGCAGGGTCATTCGCCCCATCGGAGAGCGAAGTAGCAACCGCGGCTTCGACGTGGCGGGCGCCGTTCTGCTCAGCGCCGGGCTCACCGCCTTCATGCTGGGCCTGACCGAGGGACAGACGAACGGCTGGGCCACGCCGCCGACGATCGGGTTCTTCATCGTGGCGGTGGCGGCTCTCGTCCTCTTCCTGTGGTGGGAAAACCGGACGGACGTGCGCATTCTGCCCGTGCAGCTTTTCCAGCGGCGTCCGTACGCCCTGGCCACCACCACCATCTTCATTCAGGCCATGGTCATGTTCGCGGTGCTTCTCTTGCTCCCCATTTACCTGCAGGATGCCCGCGGACACACGCCCATCGAGGCAGGCGTGATGGTGCTTCCCCTCTCCCTGATGCTCATCATCACCGGTCCGCTTGGCGGTCGCATCTCGGACGTGCTGGGGCCGCGCATCCCGTCGGTTGCCGGCATGGCGCTGATCACCGTCTCCATGGTCGGCTTCTCGCACCTCACGCTCCATTCCTCCTACCTGGAAATGGCGATCTACCTGCTGCTGATCGGGGTGGGTATCGGCCTCTCCATCAGCCCGCTGACCTCCACCGCCATGAACGCGGCGCAGCCCTCGGAACGCAGCGCCGCCTCCAGCTTTTTTAACACCCTGCGCTTCATCGGCGCCGTGGTCGGCAGCACGCTGCTGAGCGTCATCCTGACCAACCGCACCCAGGCAGCGCTGCCGTCCCTCCACTCACCGGTGCTGGCGCAAATCGAGGGCTTCCACGATGTCTACCTGGTCGGTGCAGTCCTGGCCCTGGTCGCAACGCTGGTTGCCCTGGCCCTGCATCACGGTCGCGCTGGCGCCGCTCCCGCTTAGGACTGCACCTCCGGCTCCATACCCGGCAGCCGGTTGATCCTGGCGGCCATGATGAGGTCGTTCTCGGTCAGCCCCTCGACCGTGTGGGTGTAGAACTCGACCCTGACGTGATTCCAGCGCCGGATACAGAGATCCGGGTGGTGGTTTTCCTGCTCGGCCAGCTTGCCGATGCGGTCGACCAGATCGAGCGCGGCGGAAAAATTCTTGACCGTCACTTCCCGTACCAGCCGGCCGTTCTCGACGGTCCAGCCCGGCAGCTCCGGCATGGATTCCTGAATCTGCGACGTCGTCAGCGCCGGAGTCCCCGGCGCCCGCTCGAACGGATGCTTGTCAGCTAACCCTGTCATGCTTCCACTGTACCGCTCGGCTACTGAATGACTGTGACCTGTACGGTCTGGATACCGTTGTTGCAATAGCCCAGGTCGTTCCAGTTGCTGTGCTTGGGCTGCTCGGTTCCGGCGGCGTCGCGGGCGCGGCTCTGGATCTCCACCGGTCCCGGAGTATCGGCCGTCCACTGGAACTCCCAGGATCGCCAGGCGTAGCGGGCCTGCCCGCTGGTCCACTCCGCGTGCTCCCAGGTGTTGCCCCCGTCCGTGCTCACCTCGATCCCGGTCACCGGCGCAGCGCCCGACCAGGCATAGCCCCGCACCAGATGTGTACCGGGATGTGCCGCTGCGCCGGAGCGGGGCGTGGTGATGATTGAACGCACGCCCATCTCGGTGACCGGACGCGGAGGCCCGTCGGAGCCCTGCTCTCGCATGATGTAGCGATCTATCTGGAAGAAGCCATCAAACGTGCCCTTGATGGCACGCAGGGAGGTGAGCCACTTCACCGACGCCATGCCGTACCACCCCGGCACCAGGAGGCGGACCGGAAAACCGTGGGTCACGGGCAGCGGCTCGCCATTCATGGTGTAGGCGAGGAGCGTATCGGGATGAAGGGCCTTGTCGAGCGGAAGGGCGCGCGCGAAAGGCTCTTCACCGCGGGACTCGCTCACGACGCCGCTGTCTCGCCCCTCGGCCACGATCGCCGTCACCCCCTCGCTCAGGCCGGCAGCTTCCAGCACGAGATGCAGCGGGACACCGGTCCATTCCGCCGTGCTGACGGCACCGTACTCCCACGGTTCGCCCTCCGGCGTCGGATCCATTCCCGATCTCCCGTTCCCGGCGCACTCAAGTGTGGCCGGGAAGGATCGGCTGGGCATGGAAAGCACGTCATCGTAGGAAAGCGAAACCGGCTGCTCGACCAACCCGGCGACACTCAGCCGCCAGGCGGGAGCCTCGATCTCCGGAAAGGAGAACCGGTTACGCATGAAGAACAGGTCGTTGGGCGTGATGATACCGCGCTGGACGTCCAGCGGCGTTTCGGCGTTGGCCGGGTCCTCGGTGATTACCTTCAATCGTGGGTCGATGGCTTCTACTCCTCGGGGTGGGGTCCCTTCACAATAAAAAAACAGCCCCTCCTGGGTGGGAGGGGCTGTCGTTCGATCCCTGTGAAGGACTACCAGCGCGAGGTTCGCGGCTGGAAACAATCCGAGCAGTAGACCGGGCGGTCACCGCGGGGCTCGAAAGGCACGAGGGCCTCCTTGCCGCAGCGGGAGCACGTCGCGGAGAACATCTGGCGCTGCGGGCGGTCATAGCCGCCACCGCCGCCGTTGCGGCCGCCGCCGTAGCCGCCGCCAAAGGAGCCGCCACCACTCTGGGCACGACGCTCGGCGCGGCAGGTCGGGCAACGCTTCGGATCCTGGTAGCCACGCTCGGCGTGGTACTGCTGATCGTCGGCGGAGAAATTAAACTCATTGCCGCACTGCACACAGGTAAGGTTTCGATCGGTGTAGGTCAAGGCTTCCAACTCCTGGTTACTTAGTCAACGTCTGGACGGAGCTGGAAGACTACCCTATGCAATCTCTTAACCAGCGCGTACCGGTGCGTTACTAGTCACCAAGAGTGTATCAGAGTCTCCGGGAGATTTGTCGAATCGCCCCTATCATTGCGCCAAAATCTGTGCTAGCGTGGGCGCACAGAGCCCAACCGGCAGAACGGAACCTTCCTCCATGAATACCGGCACCGCCGTGTCAGATCAGCCTCGAACCGAGGACGAAGCGCTCTCGACTCGAGACTCGTTGCCGCATTTTGCCGCCGTGCCCGTGCTCCTGGTGGTAGCCGCCAAAGTGGTCGGAACGATGGCTGTTGCCGGCAGCTACGGCTTTCAGCGAGACGAGCTGTACTATCTCGCCTGCGCGCGTCACCTCGCCTGGGGCTATTTTGACTTTCCCGCGGTCGTCCCGGTGCTGGCGCGCCTGAATGTTCTCCTGTTCGGCACCGGAGTCGCGACGCTCCGGCTCTTTTCGGTCCTGGCAGGCGCCGCCGTCGTGCTGCTGGCAGCACTGATCGCGCGGGAGCTGGGTGGTGGCTCGCGTGCGCAGGTCCTGGCCGCCTTTGCCGTTCTCTTCAATCCGCTCATCCTGGGGGCGAATATCCTCTTTCAAACGGTCAGCTTCGACCAGCTCACCTGGAGCACCGCAATCTACGTGGCCGTGCGGCTGCTTCGGACCGGCGATCGAAGACTCTGGCCGGTCTTTGGCGCCGTCTTCGGCTTGGGTCTGGAGACTAAATACACCATCCTGGCGCTCGCTGCCGGCCTGCTCGCCGGCTTCCTGCTGTCGCCTCAGCGAAGGCAGCTAGCAACGCCCGGCCCCTTCCTCGCGGCGGGAATCGCGCTGCTCATCCTCCTACCCAATCTCATCTGGCAGGTCCAGGAGGGCTGGCCAAGCCTCACCTACGTGCTGCAGCACAGCGGCGATACTGGCACGCGGCCGCAGTTTGTGGCCGAGACCCTGCTTCTGCTCGGCCCCATCGGCCTGCCCCTCGCCGTCCTGGGTGCGTGGGAGCTTTTCTCGCGGAAGTGGCTGCGTCCCCTGGCCTGGGCCGCGGTGCTGACCCCGCTCCTGCTCCTCGCCGCCAACGGGAAGTCGTACTACGCCGGGCCTATCTACCCGCTGCTACTGGCGGCAGGCTCCGTCCGCACTGTCCGGCTATTGGCTCGGAAGCGCCTCCACTTCGCGGTCCTGCTCACGCTGCTCACCGTCGCCACCGCCGCACTGGTGCCGCTGGCACTGCCGGTATACCCGCTGCAACGCGCAGTCAACGACGGAATCATCAGCGCTCGCACGGACTACGCCGACATGCTCGGCTGGCAAGGCATCGTCGCGGATACGGCCCGCGCCTATCGACGCATCCCGGCCGCGCAACGTGCCCGGACCACCATCGTGGCCTCCAACTACGGAGAAGCGGGCGCAATTGATCTCTACGGCGCCCGGTACGGTCTCCCGCACGCCCTCAGCGGCGACCTCACCTACTACCTCTGGAAGCCGGCCCAGGTGCCCGAGGCGGCCGTCGTGGCGGTGGGCTTTCCGCGCAATTTCATGGCACGCTACTTCCGCTCGGTCACTCCCGCCGGAACCATCGGCATGCCTTACCAGTTCCACAATCAGGAGTACGGCCAGCCCATCCTCATCTGCCGCGATCCCACAACGTCCTTCGATGTCTTCTTTGCCAATATTCGCGGCTGGGGCTGACGATCGGCCACACGGGAGGAGAACCAGGCGACCCAATCTGGCCCCGCTGGAGTTCAAATAGTTCGGAAGCGGCTATCCGGAGGCGTGGGGCCGATGTGCAATCGCCGGATTGCACGTACCGGGGCAATCTGTGATCGCGAGTTAGGATGCGCGGGCGATTGGTGATCGCGGAGATTGGACATGGTGGGATGAAGAGCCATCGCCGAAATGTAGGGGGGATGTGCACTCCACGGAAATGTAGGGGCGATGTTTCCAATCGCCCGCCGCTCCGCAGAGCGGCTTTGGTGCGTGCATCTCCAGAGTATGCCTTGGCGTCACAGGTGTGGTCGGGGCCGATCCCCCGATTCCACTCGCTGCGGCGGGGACCCGGAAAGGCCCGCCTGTTCCCGAGACCCATATCCCTGGGTGGCGGGCACCGGAAGCTGTGCTGTGGCACAGCGGGCGATTGCAAATCGCCCCTACATTTCAGGCGGGCGATTGCATATCGCCCATACACCGCCCTGTCCAGCGAGTGTAAATCGTCCCTACATCTCAGGCTC
>JAICWV010000190.1 GCA_025966365.1 Chloroflexota bacterium
AACCGAGCCTGTCGCCTCCCCGGCTGACCGAGGCCGAAGTCCTCGACGCAGCCTTTCGGACGGGGTGGAGCGCCGAGCTGGTCAATCACCCGACAAGGACCATGGAGTACGGTTCCTACCTGGGCACCGACCTCTGGAAGATTACAATCACCGGGCTGTTCATTCTCACGCCGGGAGGGCCGAGCGAACTGCCGCCCGAGTTTCGGCCTCCTCCGGCCACCACCTTGGTCTTCTTCGTCTCGGATAGGACGGGCGAGGTTCTGGAAACGCTGGCTTACTAGATCCAGAGCGTTTTCTCGCTCATGCGCGCGCTGATCATTACCGCCGAACTGCTCCTCATTAGGACGACTCCTGCCGTTACAGCCATGCATGTCCGGACGCAAGCAGGAGGGAAAATCTCCTGGTCATGATCGCTACTCCAGGACCGGGCGCCTCAACCGCATGCGTCCCGGAAGTGCCGCCACTGGAGGCGTGCCGGGCCCAGCGCCATCGTCTCCACTTTGCCGGCCGATCCGTTCGGCTGCTGCTCGACGTAGACCTGTCCGATGGCCCTCCCGTCGCGCCATTCCACCGCATACGCCACGTCATGTCGCTGCTGAAGGCGGCTGCACCCGCCACGCGCTGCCAGTGCACTCCGTCCCGTGAAGCCCAGGTCATGGTCGCGCCCAGGAAGGGCGCTCCCTTTCCCGAGACGGTGCGCCAGGAATGGCCGTTCGGCGAGATCGCCACCTCGGCGCGCGTCTTCGAATACGGCTGACGATTCGGTTTGTAGGATCCGACGGCGATGTATCCCCCATTCGGCCCCTCCGCTTTGATGGAGTACACCGTTCCCTGCATTTCCGCCGCCATACCGACCTGTAACAGATTGAGATCGGGAATGTGCTTTCCAGCGCTCGATACCCATCCCGTCCCCTGGCCAAGGGCCAGAAATCCGGAGCTTCCGGCATAGACGCCTCCGAAGGTCACCAGCGCCGGGGTTCCCCTGAAGGTGTACCGGTGCCAGCCGGTCGAGAAGTTCCACTGCGTTGTGCCCGCCTGGCCGGACCGCGCCTGGGGCACTGAGCAGGCAAAGGTGAAGGTGAAGGGCGCCAGACGCTTGAGGGCGTGATATACCCGATCGAACGCGGGGAGCATCGCGTTGTAACACGCTGATGCACGCGAGGCATGCCCGAGGGCTCCGGCGCTCAGTGGGTTTCCCGACGTCTCCGGCCGGCCGTGACCAGCGCAGACGCAGACAGGGATGACGCGCTACGTGATCGATGAGAGCCGACCTCCCGGTGTCGGCCCGCTCGATTCCCATGCGGCAAACGTCGCCACGATGACAGTGAGCAGGGCAGCGAGCGTGGCGGCCGCCACGATGAGCCCGATGCCCGCAGCGCCGATGATCGTACCGGTCAGCAGGAGCACGGTCACCGCCCAGAGCCCCGCAAGCGTGATCCCGCCCGGCTTCGCCGCGTGCCGAAGTGCGAGGACGGGCACGGCAATGAAGAGGGTCGCCATCGCACTCAGGTACACCACGCTGATCGGCCCGATGCCGACCTGCAGCCAGCTTTCCGTCCCCGAGGAGGTGACGCCATTCCGGTAGCGCTCGTAGACGTAGGTGGGGCCGAAAACCGCGTACAGAGGGCAGCCGACCCCTCCCGACAGGACTCCCAACACACGCTCGAACTGCCGAAGCATCATATCCTCCTGCTCGGCACCATGATAGAGACATGATCACCATGCAGCTCTGGCCCGGCATTCACTACGGGCATGCCCGTGTTGAACCAGCAGACGATATTCCGCTCGATCCGGTCGAGGTCACCGTGCCCCTCTATCCCGGCGCTGTCCTCACCGACCGCGTGCAGGAGCACGCCAACTTCCACCACCGGCCCGATCACTATCTCAAGAGCGCGGTCGCCTCCTACGAGGTGCCGGCCGGGGAGGAGGAGGTCGAGCGCTGGTAGAGGCCATCAACACCCACGGCGAAGTAATCGGCGTCGAAGCGCTCCTCGGGGCAGCCGATCGCGGGCAGGGTGCCTGGATGCTCTTCGAGCCGGTCCGCGGCACACCGACCTTCGTCGAGCTTCGTCCGGCCCCCCGACTGGTCTTCGTTGGCCGCGCCCGGCCCCTACTCGATCAGTCGAACGCGATCTGGCCGGTGGTGGAGCGCTTGATGGCCAAGAAGGGATAGGCGCCCAGCCCGACGAGCACCGTTGTCCGAATGCCGTCGAGCGCCGCCATCGATAGACACCCTTTCCGGGCCTACCGCTTCAAGCCCAACCGCCGAAGCACTTCATAGAGGTTGATGGACCATCCCCACCCCAGGATGTGCGGCGTGAAGATGCGCCGATCGTTCGGGTTCCAGGCGCGCTCCTTGATCACCGTCCAGGTAGGAGCTCGAAAATCGTAGGGAACTCCAAGAAATTTCCCAACTCGCTTTTTGGGCATTGCTGTCTCCTTTCCGTCCGGCTCTATGCGTCCGGCGTGAGCTGCGTGCGCACTTCGAGCGTGTTGTCCTCCCAGCGTGAGGAGGTCGGCCCAGTTCCCTGCAGGAGCCGGACCATGGCGGTGTTGGCCGGCAGGATGTAGGCGACGAATTCGTTCACGCCACAGGCAATCGCCTGAGCGCGCAACCGCTGCATCAGCCGCTTTCCGATCCCGTGCCCCTGATAGGCGTCCTCGATCACGAACGCCACCTCCGCCGACCGGTCGTCGATGCGCGCATACCGGCCTACGCCGATAATCCGGCCGCGCGTCCCCGTGGTGGCCACCACGGCAAATTCGTCGCGGTCGTCGAGGTTGGTAAAGCGGCGGGCCAGTGGATCGGTCAAATCCTTCTTGGCAGCGTGGAAACGCTGCTCCACGGTCGGCACCGAAAGCCGAGCGTGGAAACGCTGGAGCCGCGTTCGATCTTCCGGCTCGATGGGCCGGAAGTGAATGCTATTCAGATCTACTGGTCCTGCGGTGTCGATCATGGGATCTGCCTCTCCAGTCACCTATCTACCGTATCCCGGCAGCAATGGGTCCGCGCATCGGGTCGACGCCCGATATTTCCGTCTCAGGCGTCTCGCCTGCAGATATCGGCTGCACGCCCGATCCCCCTGCATATGTGTGCCCACTATGGTTGTGGTAACAGCGGGGAATATCGAGGGAACCGTGGTATCACAGCAAGAATCGTTACTGAATCTCCAACAGGCAGCCGCCGAGCTGAATATCGAGCCCTGGCGGATGTCCCGTCTGGGCCGCTACCTCCGTATTGATGCGGACGACAGATGCATCCCTCGCGAACAAATCGAGCAGGCACGCCGCGAGGAGAGTCCCGACAGCCGGTATCTGGTCGTCCTCCACTGGCTGCTCGGCGAGTTCCGCGCCCGGCAGCAGAGCGCCGGATAGGTGATACTCCCGCATAGGCAGCCGGCAGGGGCGAGCGCCAGGAGGCCGCGATGGAATCGCGCCCCCTACAGATCACACTCGCTCCCGGCTAATGCTCGGCGATGACGACGCCGTAGAAGGCGGCTCCAAGGGCTGCCAGCAGCGCCAGGACCGCAAGTATGCCGGTCAGCGCGCGCCGGGCTGTTCCCTCTTGCATCAGGCGGGGAAGCAGACTGTGGGCAGCGGCCGCCAGCCCGGAGATGATGACCAGCGTCAGTTTGAGTGAGAGGGTTCGGCTGGTGGGCGTGGCGTTGAGATGGGTGAACGAGACGCCGATCTCATGCATGTTGATCACGCCGGTCACGATCAGGACGGCAAAGGCGCTCCAGCCCAGCCAGCCGAAGCGCCGCGCCGCTGCCAGCACCAGGTCTCGGTCGAAGCGCAGAAGAGGGACCAGCATGCCCAGCGTGATCTGGCCACCGATCCAGACGCAGGCGGCAATGATGTGGATCCAGAGGACGGCGATCTGCGGGCTGGGGGCCAGGTACATCGTCTCTATTGTCCTCGACCCCGTCTCTCAGACCCGGGGTGCGGCAATATCAGGCGCACGCCCGATGCCTGCCGGCCCCCTTTACCCCGTAGGCTGATATCGGCGACTGGCACGGCAGCCCGTATCCCCCCTTCCGTGCCTGTCGCCACTTACTCAACGAAAGACGGAGTTATAGGGAGCACTTCGGTGAGAAACAGACACCGGATTCGTGGTCCTGGCCACGCTGATGCGCCCCGGTGGGAGGCCGAATTGCCGGCCGGATCCGTGCCGGGATACTGGCCGCTGTCTTTGCCGGCCTCGGCGGGTTCTTCCCGCCGCTCGTCCTCGGCCTGCTGCAAGACCACGTGGGATCCTACGCCCCCGGGTTCGCCTTCCTCTCCCTCTTTGCGCTGGCCGCCTTTGCCCTCAACGCCGGGCTCTTCCTGATCGGCCCGACACGGCGCACGGTTCCGCGCACGGCCTGATCGCCTCGCTGGGAGACAATAGAGAAAGGAAACAGACGATGCTGATGGATACCAAGGTCCTGCTGGTGGACGACCACGCCATCCTGCGGGAGGGGCTGAAGATGGTGCTGGACGCCCAGCCGGGGATTACCGTGGTGGGCGAGGCCGAAAACGGCCGCGAAGCGCTCGATCTGGTGGAGGAGCTGCACCCGGATGTGGTGGTGATGGATATCGCCATGCCGCAAATGAACGGGGCCGAGGCCACCCGGCAGATCAAGCGCCGCTTTCCCCAGACCCGGGTTGTGATCCTGACCATGCATGAGAACCAGCAATACCTGATGCAGATCGTGAATGCGGGCGCCACCGGTGCCGTGCTCAAGCGCTCGGCCGGATCGGAGCTGGTGACGGCGGTCAACGCGGCAGCGCGGGGCGAGAGCTTCTTCTCCCCCTCCATGGCCAGCATGCTGCTCCAGGACTACCGCGTCCGGTTGCAACGGGACGAGTCGGATGACGTCGACATGTTCACCGAGCGGGAGCGGGAGGTGCTGCAGCTGGTGGCGGAGGGCAAGACCAACAAAGAGATCTCCGATCTCCTGACCGTCTCCATCAAGACGGTGCAGACCCATCGCGCCCACATCATGGAGAAGCTCGGCGCCCACGATCGCACCGATCTCGTCCGCTACGCCATGCGCAAGGGGATCATCACGGGCGAGTAGCAGTTCTATCCTGTGACATGACCATCAGCAGGCTGCGCGCGATCACGATCATCGTCCCGATCGTCTTCCTGCTGGCGCTCGAGGCCCTCAGCCTCTTC
>JAICWV010000118.1 GCA_025966365.1 Chloroflexota bacterium
TCGATGCGCTCCTGGACGCGGTGCTGCGGTGCTGGGCCTCGGGAAGTGCTGAGCGCGTGAACGGTTATCGGCGCGAGCAGGGGCTGGATGGACAGCCGGTCGAGGTGGCCGTCCTGGTCCAGGAGCTGGTGGAGGCGGACTGGGCCGCGGTCGCTTTCAGCGCCAACCCGGTCACGGGCAGCCGAGATGAGATCGTGATCAATGCCAGCTACGGGCTGGGTGAGAGCATCGTGAACGGGCGCGTGACGCCGGATACCTGCACCCTGCGTAAGAGCGATCTTTCCCTGCTCTCCTATCGCGTCGGGGACAAAGAGAGAATGACGGTTCGGGTTCCGGGTGGGACCCGGGAAGTGCCCGTGCCGCGTGTCTTGCAACGCACGCAGGTATTGAACCCAGCGGCACTGGAGCAGATTGGCCGGCTGGTGTGCGCCCTGGACGCGGCGGAGGGACGGCCGGTGGACGTGGAGTGCGCGTCCAGGGCCGGACACGTGTACCTGCTGCAATGCCGGCCCATTACAACTCTGGCATCACTGAGTTAGGAGATGAGAATAGATGGAAACGCAACTCGAGCGAACGATTCCGGTACCGCCGGATTTCCCGGTCGAATGGGATGCTCCTGAGGACAGCCGGCTGTTCTGGACCCACGATCGCATGCACTTTCCGCGAGCCATGATGCCGCTGATGGCCTCCGTGACGTCAGAGCTGTTGAGCCGGGCGATCACCACGGCGTTTTCGGACTCTCCCACGCCGATGAGAGCGGAGCTCAGGCCGATCAACGGCTTCGCCTATACGGCTATCGTCCCCCTTCCACCGCCGCCGGATGCGGCGGAGCGCCAGGCGCGTCAGCAAGCGGAGCTGATGCAGCTGCTGCCGCGCATCGGCGAGGTCTGGGAGAACGTCTGGCTGCCGGAGGTGCAGGAGAATCTCCGTTTCTGGGAGGAGTTCGATCTGGACGGTGCGACCAGAGCAGAGCTCGTCGCCCACCTCGAGGAGTCGCTTGCCCGGCTGGTGCGCGTGTGGACCGTTCACATGACCGTCGTCTTCCCGGTTCACCTGGCCATGCAGCTTTTCGATGACATGTATCGCGATCTCTTCCCGGACGAGCCGTTCGGCTCTTTCCGTCTCACCCAGGGTTTCGACAATAAGACCCTGGAAGGAGACCGCGCGCTCTGGGCGCTGAGCCGGGAGGCGCAGGCGGTGCCGGCGGCGAGGGCCATTTTTGAAGAGCACGTAGCAGCCGAGGTGATGGCGGCGCTGGAGGCCGAGCCGGAGACGGCGGAGTTCGTGGCGGCACTGCGAGCCTACCTGGAGGAATACGGGCAGCGTGGCGCCGATTACGAGGACGTTGCCGACCCGAGCTGGATCGAGGACCCGACACCGGCCGTCAAGCGAATCAAAGACTTTATGGGTCAGGGGCACCGCGACCTGGCGGCCGAGCTGGACGCGCGAGCCGCGGAACGCGAGGAAGCACTGGCCGAGGTGCGGGAGCGGCTACAGTCATATCCGGCCCCGGTGGTCGAACAGTTCGAGCAGCTCTTGACGGCGGCACAGCAAAGTACCGTCCTGACCGAGGTTCACAACTTCTGGATCGACTTCCGAAGCACCTACCGGGCGCGACGCCTCTTCCTGGCCTGCGGGCGACACCTGGCCGAAGCGGGCGTCATCGCCAGCGGCGACGATGTGTTTTACCTCACGATCCCCGAGCTTCAGCGGGCACTGGCAGAGCCGGCGGAAGACCTGCGCCCCCTGATCGCGCGGCGGCAGGCCGAGCACCGCCGCCACAGTGCGCTGCGTCCCCCGCCGGCCCTTGGCACCATGCCGCCAGGACCGCCGCCCGACGACCCGATGACGCGCTCGAACATGAACTTCTTTGGCGCTCCGCCGCCTCCACCAGAGGAGTCGGGGGCACTGCGCGGCGCGGCCGGCTCGCCCGGCGCAGTGCGCGGAACGGCCAGAGTGATACGGTCGCTGGCGGATTCCGACAAGCTGGAAGCGGGCGACGTCCTGGTGACGGAGTCGACGGCTCCGCCCTGGACCACGCTTTTCGCCCGTGCCGCCGCGGTTGTCACCGATACCGGCGGGATCCTGAGTCACAGCGCGGTCGTGGCACGCGAGTACGGCATACCCGCCGTGGTCGGCACCGGCATGGCATCGTCGACGATCCGGGACGGTCAGCTCATTGAGGTCAACGGGACGGACGGCATCGTGCGACTATTGGGCGATGCGTAGCAAAACCCGCGATGGAGGGGCCGCGACGTCGCGGCCCCTTCCACGCTAGCAGTCTTGGCGGGGGCAACCTCCGCACCGGCCCCGATCGAGGCGACTGGAAGGGCGGGGTCCGAGCGCAGGCTCGTCGTCTTCGTGGCGCTGGTCACCATGCTGGCGCCGCTCAACTCCACGATGATCGTGGTCGTCCTCTCGCAGATCATCAAGGACTTCCACGCGTCGGTTGCTTCCGTCGCCTGGCTCGTGACGAGTTACCTGATAGTGATGGCGTCGGTGCAGCCGGTGGCGGGGAAGCTGGGCGATCGGCTGGGACGCCGCCGGTTGGTTCTGGGTGGGCTGCTGTATTTTGCGGCCGTGTCGGCCGGAGCGGCGCTGGCGCCGAATCTCGCGGTGCTGATCGCCTTTCGCGTCCAGCAGGCTATCGCGGCGAGTATCGTACTGCCCAACAGCTTCGCACTGATTCGAGATGTGATCCCGGCCGGAAGGCGCGCCGCCACCTTCGGCATGATCGCTGCTGCGACCGGACTGGCGGCGGCCGCGGGGCCGCCCATTGGCGGCGCCCTGGCCACTCTCGGAGGCTGGCGTGCCCTCTTTGGCGTCAACATTCTCCTGGTGGGGCCGGCGCTGCTGATCGGACGCGGTGTACTACCTGCATCGCTCCCCTCGCTGCATCGCGAGCGGTTCGATCTCGTGGGAGCCGCCTGGCTGCTCGTCGCTCTCCTCGGCATCGCACTCTTCACAACGTCAGTCGCTTCGCTCTCGGTCGTGGAGGGCACGTTGGCGGCGGCCGTACTGATCGCGGGGATCGCCGCGTTTATCCGACGCGAGTACGGATTCCCCGATCCTGTCGTGCAGCCGCGTTTCTTTCTGGTGCGAGACTTCGCCGCGTCGACCGTCGGAGTCGCGTTGAGCAACCTGGCAATGTATACGACCCTGCTGGCGGTGCCCATCTTACTGACCCACGAGCAACACTTCTCATCGGGTGCGATCGGATTGGTGCTGGCGAGTATGACGGCCTGCAATCTCGTGCTGGCGCCATTGGGCGGGCGGCTTGCCGATCGCCATGGCCTGCGTCGCCCGGTGGTGGCGGGCATGAGCATCGCAGCGGTTGGATTCCTGCCCCTGGCGCTCTGGCCCGGCGCGCTCACGCTGGGCATTCTTCTGCCGTGTCTCGGGCTGATCGGCGTCGGGCTCGGGTTGGGGTGGCCGGGGTTACAGACCGCGTCGATCGAGGCACTGCCGCCCAACGACGCCGGAGCGGCATCCGGCATTTTCTCGACCAGCCGCTACCTTGGCAGCATCGTCGGGTCGAGCGTGCTGACGCTGATCCTGAGCACCTATCACGATGGACCGGCTGGTTTTCGGCTGGCCTTTGTCATCATCCTGGCCGCGGCAGTCGGTGCCGTGTTCGCGGCGGCCGCTCTCTCAACACAAAGGCGAACTTCCTGACAGAGAAGCTCGCCTTCGGGTCGGATTGGCGTCCCTAGCCGGACTCGAACCGACGCACCCGGCTCCGGAGGCCGGTGCTCTATCCAACTGAGCTATAGGGACATGAACATCTGTCAAGAGTGTATCAACGCTCCGTCGAGACCGTAAAGCGTGCCCGCGCATCGTGCATTCCCTTCGAACCATCATCGCCTGCCTACGCGCGGATTCTGAGTAACGCGTTCGAGACGGAAAGTGCCGCGGCATTTACCCTGCCCGTGTCCGGGAAGCCACACAGCCGCCGGACTTTAGGATAGGTGCATGGCTGCTGCACGAGCTGACGATCTCCGGACCGGCATGCGTCTGGAAGTCGTCACGGTCATCTGGATGGTCGTCGAGGCGGCGGTTTCCCTCGGTGCCGGGACTGTCGCCGGTAGTATCCTCCTGGTCGCATTTGGGCTGGATTCGGTGATCGAGCTGGTGAGTGGATCGGTCCTGTTGTGGCGACTCTCGATTGAGGCACATGGAGGCGATGAGGAACGCGCGGAGCGGGTGGAACGGCGTGCGGGGTGGATCGTCGCAGTCACCCTCGGCCTGCTCTGTGCCTACGTTCTTGCGACCGCTCTCGTGGGACTGGCAATGCACGTCCAGCCCGACAAGTCCCCGGTTGGGATGGGTGTCGCTTTTGCCGCCCTCCTGGTGATGCCCTACCTCGCCTGGCGGAAGCGCTCCATTGCGCGCCGGATCGACAGTGAGGCATTGGAGGGCGACGCCGCAGAGAGTATCACGTGCGCCTACATGGCGGGGACGGTCCTCGTAGGTCTTGTACTCAATGCCGTCTTCGGGTGGTGGTGGGCAGAGAATGTCGCAGCGCTCGTCTTTCTTGTCTGGCTTGGGCGGGAAACGTGGGAGGCATTTGAGGAAGCTCGAGACCGTTGAGTGGGACGGTCCAGCGTCAGGGATGCCCGCCGGCGCCGCATCTGATCACGTGCTGACGCTGGACAACTCCGGCATCCTCTTCACGATTCGGTCGCTCCATCCATCGTCCGTCGAGAATCGTGCGCTGGGCTCAGACTTCCTGGCGTAAGTCGAGAAGCCGGAAGCCTTTGCGCTCGATCTCGATGGGAAGGCCGCGGGAGAGATCCTCTGCCGGGATGAGGCCCGCCTGATCAACCCAGTTGCCTATCAGGCTGTCATAGTCGCGGAGGCGGTACTGGCCGCTCAGCGGTCCGGTGAAGCGGAGCGAGGTGTTGACTGTCTGATCGGCGGTGTTTCCGGCGAAGAGGAGGAGATTCTCTCTCTGGCGCAAGCCGATGGTGGCGATCGAGTTGCCGGGGGCCCGAACCTCGTCGGTCACGTCCTCTTCGTACGCCACGTAGCTCATCGACTCCTCGGCCAGCAGGAAGTTGGTGTAGAGACGGAGGTCCGGCGCCCGCACCGCCAACCAGGTGAGACAGGTTCGCTTGTACGGCAGATTCTGTACCCCCAGCCACTTCCACTCCGGGGCCAGGTGCGGCTCGATCCTGGCCTGTCCCTGCCGCACGCTCAGACCTGCCATTCCTTCGATGGCGGCCCAGAGATAGCGCGGCGGAAACCAGGGAGAGAGCATCATGCCCTCGTTCACCAGCGTGGCGCCGTTCAGCCACTCCGAAAACTGGCCCGGGACCGTATTGGTGCCGCGCGGGTCGATCGAGTAGTTGCGGAAGCTGGTCCCCAGCGCGTAAGCCATGAAGCTGGGTGCATACCGCGCCGCGGCGAAGGCGTACCAGAAGGATACCGCCACCCATACCCCGCCCAGGAGGCCCCAGCCACCGGATGGCGTGTAGGTGGGCGAATCCCGCGGGGTGGTGTGCATCCCGGCCGACGTCCAGAAGTCTTCATCGCTGAGCCGGGCGATGATGCGCGTGGCGACGTCGTCCTCGGCAACCGAGAAGATGAGCGGAAAGAGCAGATCGGAGGTCACATCGCTGCGCGGCTGCCCGGCCAGATCGATATGCAGGTAATAGAGGCCGGTCTGCGGATCGAGCAGGTGCCCATTGATGGCGGTGCGCAGGGCCTGCGCCTTCTCCCGGAACTCGGCACTCTCGTCGTGCTTACCCAGCTCTCGGGCCATGTGCGAGACCGTTAAGAGAGCGGAATAGCATTCCGCGTTGACCTCGGTGACGGCGCCGGAGAGGCGGTAATTGGGGATGACGTTGCGCCAGCTGCAGATGCCCCAGACATTCGTGCCCGTCGCCGTGCACCACACCAACCCCTGCTCGTTGCGCTGCGAGAGGATATACCGGGCCGCTTTGACCGCGGCCGGGTAGATTCGCTGCAAGAAGTCCTCGTCACCCGTCACGCTGTAGTAATGCCAGAGGGCGATGATGAGCAGCGGGGTGTCGTCGTTGATGTTGAGGCCGTAATCCTCGGAGTGGCCGGTGCGGATATCGTAGTACTCGACGATCATCCCGTTGTCTTCCTGGCGATCAACATAGGCGAGCAGCGAGTCGCGTACGAAGTCGGGCGTCAGGTAGCCGGCTCCATACGCGAACCAGGCCGTATCCCGTCCCACGCTGTTGTTGGATCGGGTTGGATCGTTGGTGAACGCCCATCCCGTGGGCGCCTTGGTCTCCACGCGCAGGGTGTTGGCCTTTGCCCAGAGCACGCCGCGATTCACCGAAGGATCGGGCGTCAGCACCACGGACTGGTGGAGCACGTGTTGGTAGTACGCTCTGGTCCGGCTCAATGCGTCGTCGGCAGGTGGGGCTGCGTGGAAATTGGCCAGCGCCTCATCCTTTCCCTGCCCAAAAGTGAGGACGTACCAGAAGCGGCACGTCCCGCCGGGCTCGAGGTGATGTCGGTGCTGGAGCACGCCGAGCGGGTCGGACGATGCCGACGTGGTGCAGGAGAGCGTACCCGGTGCCTGCCGCGCGACTGCCTCTCCGTAGTCCAGGGTCGTCTCGTAGCTTTCCGCCTCCTCCGACGCGCCCAGGATCCGCACCTGGTCAGGCTTTGACAGGTTCCAGGCGATGAGAGCGCCGGCGCCGGCGTCGTACTCTGCCGTGATATCGGGCGTGGTCTCACCCCTGAGGACGCAGTAGGCATAGGTGAGCACATCGACCGCTTCATCGCTGGGATTCGACAGCTCGACCGTGTAGTAGGCGGCCGGCGGGACGGGAGAGCCGTTGCCTGGACGCTGATCGCTGAGCGCGAAGATGGCTTCGAGGACGCCCACGCCGTTGGGGAGCCAGAAGCGGTGCTCTTGGTGCTCGGCGTGGATGAAGAAGGAGCCGGGCTGATCCTGACGAAGGAGCATGCCGGTACCGGCGTCGTAATGACGCAGCCGCAGAGTGCCAAAGAGCGTGACGCCCATATCGACGCTCCACACCTTCTGAATCGCGCCGTTGTCGTCGATGACTGTCATCAATTTCGGTCCGCCCAGCGTGCTCCCGACCGCCAGCTGGTCGTCAGGAACTTCATACCGCGCGGTGTGGGTGCTCGATCCGATGGCCTTGACCACATCCATGAATAGGTATCCTTGCGTCTCCGTCTCCGCAGCCGGTCCTAGTGTGTGGCCTCCGTGGTCGCGTCCGCGCCAACCGGAACCTCGAGCATCCGTGCCAGGCCGCGCTGGGAGGCCTGAGTGCGTCGGTCATAGCGCTGGGTCGTCAGTACGCTGCAGTGCCCGGCGAGCCGTTGCACCGTGGCAATATCGACGCCCTCATCCAGCAGCTCAGAGATGAAGCTTCGGCGCAGGTCCTGACAGGTGAACGCCGCTACTCCCGCCTGCTCCCCTCGCTTCCGCAGTACCGCGTACACCGACTGATCTGCCATCCGCTGCTCCCGCAGCAGTATCTTTTGCCCGCGGTTCACGGGCGCGAACAGTGGTCCCGGGTTCGTTCCTCGAACGGCGATCCAGCGTTGGAGAGCGCGGGCGGCGCCGGCCGTGGCACAGACTGTTCGCTCCCGGCTGTCCTTTGTGCCCCGAATCGTCAAAGCCCCGGTCGAGAGGTCATAGTCACTGACGTCCAGCGCGACCGCCTCCGAGCGACGGAGGCCACCGGCGTAGAGGACCGTAAGGAGCGCCGCATCGCGTATACCGGCCGGAGTGGCATCGCCGTGACACGCCGCAAAGAGGGATTCGATCTCATCACGCGAGAGGACGCGGCCGCGCGGGGAGGTAAACCATGGCACGTTCTCCACCGCCGCCGCACGGTGGTACGTGTCCGCATCCATCAATCCCAGCTGCCACGCCTCCTTGAGAACGCCCCGAACCGCGGCCAGCATCCGGTTCGCCGTGGTCGGTGCATATCGCAGGGACAGAGCGCTCCGGATGCTTTCGGTTTGATGCTGGTCGAGACGGTGCCAGGGCAGGTCGGTGGCCGTGGCCGCGTCTCTGCTCACCAGCGCCGCGATCCGATCCAGTGCTACCCGCTGCGTCCGCCGGGACCCGGGCGCCAGGCGGTCCAGGTAGCGCAGCGCCGCGTTGCGGTCAGCCGTGAGGGGCGGATGAACGGACGTGCCTGTGCGTCGAGTAGTGTCGATAGCTTCCTCCCCATAAACCCTTCTGAAAAATAACATTTTCATAATCGATAGTACTATACTTGAATGTAGGTAGTGGCGTGGGATTCGCCCCCAGCACATACCGAGTCGCGACTGCACTGAGCCATCTGCATCCGCGAACACCGACAAGAGCCTTGATTGCTCAAACGTTGAGGTGGTGGTGTCGGGAGGTCGCGATGTCAATAGGACTCGACGCCGCTGAAGCAGTGCTGAAGCCCGCGGACACTCGGGATGGCGCTCCCCTTCGTGGGGATCAGGGAGAGGCGCAGGCAAGGCTCCCGGAGGCAAGCCAGACTGAAGTTCACAACGCCGGGAACTTCGCGTACGTGTGGCAACTGTTCGGCTATACCATCCGCGACAGATCAGGAGCGACGATGGGACCTGTAGCCCGAGTCTGGACCGATTTAGCCAGTGGTGAACTGAAATTTGTCGGTCTCACGACCGGCCGGCTTCGTCGCCAGACCCACGTCATTCCGGCGGGAAACGTACGCATCGACGACCTCGATCGTTCGATGAACGTGCCTTACCGGGCAGTCGCAATTCGCCGTGCCCCGCACCACAACTCGGACGTTAGCCCTAAGAGCGATCAGGAACGAAAGGTCTACAGCCACTATGGCAACAGTTGAGGCACCAATCGCTACCGAGCACACCCAGACAGTGGATGTTCGGCAACTCGCAACCCAGGTTGCTGTCGCACCGCCCAAATACACCCGATGCGACTCGTACAAAGAGGCGAAGTACCTGGCCGCGTCCAGGCGGCGTGATGGAACGCACGCGTATGCGGTCTATGCGGTGGCCCTCGATTGTTGGTGCGTCCGCGTGAGCGATGCGCCTCAGCGATACCGATGAGATGGAGTGGAACCTTACGGGCGCGTGGCCCAGGCACGTCGGAGGTGCATTGTGATTGAGACCGAGGGACTGTGGATCTGGCTCGGAGTCGCCGGGCTTGCCGCACTCGGAGAACTGCTGTCCTACGACCTCTTCCTCGCTCCGGTCGCGGCGGCGGGGGTAGTCGTGGCGCTCATCGCACCGGTTTCTCCCTTCCCGCTCCAGGTGGTCCTCTTTGGCGGTCTCTCGCTACTCGGGATCATGTTTCTACGCCCCGCTCTCAAGCACGCGCTTGGCCTGGACACCCCCGGCAGCGACGTGGAAGCGCTCGGTCATGAAAACGTCGTGGGGCGGCGTGGAATCGTCACGGAGACGGTGGACGCGGGTGGTGGCCAGATTCGCATCGGCCAGAGCGAGTTCTGGACGGCCCGCCCCTTTGACCCCGCCCATACGCTTCCACCGGGCGATCTGGCGGAGGTGCTGTTAGTTGACGGGGTCACGGCACTGGTGGAATCCGTGCCGGCAACAACCCCGGAGCCGGCGATCACGTCGCGCATGTCGATCACGAAAGGAACCGAATCATGATTATTGGCCCCGGCATCATCATCGCAGCCATCGTGGTGCTGTTTGTCCTGGTAGTGGGCTTCAAGTCGATCCGCCTGGTCTCCCAGGCCCGGGTCGTGAATATCCAGCGTCTGGGGCGCTATCGGAAGACGGCGGGGAGCGGCCCGGTGTTTGTCATCCCGTTCATTGACCAGATCCTGCCCACGATCGATCTGCGGGAGCAGGTCGTCCCGTTTGATCCACAGTCTGTTATCACGTCGGACAACGTCGGCATCCAGGTGGCGACGGTTGTCTACTACCAGATCATCGACGCCAAGAAATCAGCGTACGCGGTAGTGAATCTGGTGGGCGCAATGGAGCAGTTGACGATCACCACGCTGCGCAATGTCATCGGCGGCCTGACCCTCGATAAGACGCTCACCAGCCGCGAAGACATCAACGCCAAGATGCGGGCTGCTCTGGACGAGGTCACCGAAGGTTGGGGCGTCCGGGTGACCAGGGTGGAGCTGAAGGACATCATTCCGCCGCGAGACGTCCAGCTTGCCATGGAGAAACAGATGCAAGCCGAGCGTGAGAAGCGCGCCGCCGTGCTTCGAGCGGAGGGCGAGAAGCAAGCAGCCGTGTTGCAGGCGGAAGGTAACAAGCAAGCGGCGATCCTGACGGCCGAAGGCGAGCGGCAGTCACTGATTCTGCACGCCGAAGGTGATGCCCTGGCACTGGTCACGGTTCAGAAGGCGCAAGCTGAGGCCATTGAGGTGGTATTCGCCGCCCTGACCACATCTCACGCCACCCCCGAGATCTTGAAGTACCTCTATATCCAGGCCCTGCCCAAGATGGCCGAGGGGACGGCGAACAAGCTGTTTGTGGTTCCCTCCGAGCTTGAGAACATCGCTAGCCTGGGTGCAACATTCTCGGCTAGCGCCCAGAACGGGCGTCCCGTCCCAGGCACCCACTCGCCGGCGCTGTCGGCAAGCGACGCCATCATCAGCTAGTCGATCGGGTGCAGCAGTGCCCGGAATGAGGAACACACCATGGAAGAGCAGACTTTAACGATGCCCGTCGAAGTAGAACTGGAACCGTCATGAGCGATGAGATGTATGTCGAGTACAACGCCGCGATCGGGGCACTGATGGTGGCGCGCAAGGAGTACGCGGATGCCTGTGAGACCCAGGGGGCGGACAGTTGGGCAGCGGAGCAGGCGCAGGAGTACGTGACCAGAGAGGTCGCGCACCGGGATCAGGTGCGGGAGCGGTACGACGCTGCCGCCCGCCATCGGCCGCAGGGGTCGCGCGACGGCTGAGGAATGTGAGAACCATGAGCCCGGCGAGGGGCAGCACCATCCCGGCAATTTCAGAGAGGAGCACACCATGAACGAGACGACAATTCGCAGGGCACAGCTTCGGGATCTCGCCCAGCGGGTCGCAGGCGCCCGCGCGGCAGTGGCTCGGCAGACGACGGACCGAGAGTCGGTGATGGGGCGCGACGGCGCGGCTCATCCGCGATCAATCCAGGCGAGCCGGCGTCTGAGCCGGACTCAGAGCGCGTATCGCGCTCTGGACGCGACCTATCGACGACGGAGACGGGAAGACGCA
>JAICWV010000218.1 GCA_025966365.1 Chloroflexota bacterium
CTGCTGGCTCATGGCCTCGAAGTACTCGGACTGAATATCGCGAACGTCTTCCGGATCGAGGGATTGGGAGAGGGGAGTAAAGCCGACCAGATCGCAGAAGAGGGCGGTGACCAGGCGGCGCTCTTCCGGGGCGACCACCGGCTCGGGTGGGCGCGGAGACGCGGCACGGGGAGGAGCGCTTGCTACCGGCGCGCTGACCTCTGTGGACGCGAGCGCGGCCGCGCACTGATTGCAGAATCTGCTCCCCGGAGCATTCTCCACTCCGCAGGAGGGGCACAGGAGCGCGAGAGGCACGGCACAGCCGGAGCAGAACCGGCTGCCGGGAAGATTGTTGTGGCCGCATTGCGGACAGACACGCGTTGTGCCCTCCATCGTGCGGTCATCGTAGCACGCGCTGTGGGGCTACACGCTTTCCCCGGGCCCCCTCGCGCTACTACCGGAGCCCCCACGACTCGGTTGGCTCGGGCGTGGCCGGCCAGAAAGTGCATCCGATCTGTAGCCGGACCTTCCATGGTCCGGTGGGTCGATCCCCTTCTGGTTCCTTCCCACCTTCTGGTCCATTCCCAGCCGGCCCGTGGAGGGACCGGCTACCGGGATGCATTGTCGGGATGATCCAACCAGCCGGTTGCGAGGATCCGGCCAGGGGCAGGCGGTGCTCGGATGAACGGACATGTGGGTTGCGAGCAGCCGGCCGCAGAGAAACCGTCCTCCATCCGTTCGGGGAGCAGACCTCGCTGGGTAAAAGACCAGAAGCCGGACTGCGGCCCGGCGGGCGATTGCACATCGCCCCTACACCTCCTGCACGGGTTCTCTCTCTGCACCGCAATAATCTGGGTCGGGGCGGCCAAACAGGCCCTTACCAGGTGCGGTTGGAGATGTTGTAGTAGCGGGCGCGCCGCCCGAGGACGGTTCGCGCCAGGTCGGGACCGGAGAGGCCGTAGCGCCGGAGGGCGTACCCGACCACGGCGACGCCTGCCTCGAACTCCGGCTGCACCACGCGCGTCGCCCCGGCCTGCCGCAGGCGTTCTGCCCCCTCCTCGGTTGCTGCCCGCGCCAGGATGTCCAGCTCGGGGTACATTTCGCGCGCAAGGATGGTCACCAGCTCGCCGGCCGCGGGGTCGGGCAGCAGGACGGCGATGAGGGCTGCTCTCTCAAGACCGGCGTGCTCCAGCACCACCCGACTGGTGGCATCGCCGAAGATGACCGGAACCCCTTCCTGCTGCAGCTCCTCCACGATGGCCGGGTTCCGCTCGAGCACGAGGTATGGAAGGTTGTGCTCCTTCAGGGCCGATGCCACCTCGCGCCCCACCCGGCCATAGCCGCAGATCACCGTGTGATCGGTCAATTCGCCGCCCGCCGAGGCCCCATTGAACACGCCGACCTCGACCCGGCGGCCCCGGGCTACGCGCTCCACCGCCGCGGTCACGGCGGTGAGCAGGGGGGCGGAGAGGACGATCGTGACCAGGGCAGTTCCGAGGATCAGTGAAAAGACAGACCGGGGCAGTGCTCCCGTCTGAACGCCGAGCGCTCCGAGCACAAAGGAAAACTCTCCCACCTGGGCCATGCTGGCGCCGGCAAGCAGTGCCGTCCGAAGGGGTACACCCAGAAGTTTCACCACGGCGCTGACGACCGCCGTCTTCCCCAGGAGCACTGCACAGGCGAGCAGGCCAATCATTCCCAGCCTGGGGGCCAGCGAGCCGGGATCAATCATGAGGCCGACGGACACAAAGAAGAGCGCGGTAAAGAGGTCGCGCAGGGGGAGAATCTCGGCGAGTACCTGCGTGCGGTAGGTGGATTCGGCAATCGCCAGCCCGGCGAGGAAGGCGCCGAAGGCGAGCGACAGGCCAATTTCCTGCGTCAGGAGGGCCGTTCCCAGGGCCAGCGCCACGACGCCCAGCAGAAACAGCTCGCGTGAACGGCCGAGTGCGGCGTGCGAGAGTAGCCATGGCGCCAGCCTGATGCCAACAACATACACCCCCACCATGACGGCTGCCGCCTTGACCGCGATCAGAAGCAGATCTACCAGGTGTACCGCTTCGCCGCCCGAGAGGATGGGCAGAAGAATGACCAGCGGCACGACAGCCAGATCCTGAGCGATCAGCAGTCCAACCGCGATCCGTCCATATGGGGACTGCAGCTCGCCTCGCCCCATCAGGACCTTCAGCGCCACCACCGTGCTCGATAGCGCCAGGACGCCACCCAGGAACAGCCCCTGCCGCAGGGATAGATGCAGCGGAATCGCGATGAGCGGACCGAGGGCCATGGTGCCCAGGACCTGCAGGGGACCGCCCAGGATGACGACCCGTCCCAGATCGCGCAGCTCCGGAAAGGAAAACTCCACGCCCAGCGCGAACATGAGAAAGGCGACGCCAATCTGCGCTAGTACCCCGATCTCACCGTTGTGGATCACGGGGCCAGGCGTGAAGGGGCCGATCACCATGCCGGCAAGCAGATAGCCCACGATGGGCGGTTGACGGAGCCGCTGCGCCACCAGGCCGCCCACAAACGCCGCCGCCCATGCCAGCGCCAGCTCGAGGACAAGATGACTGTCGGTCATTCAGCCTCCGCGCCCGACCAATCCACCTCTACATCGGCGTGTCGGTTTTAGACCTGGCCGGCGGCGTGAGCCGCCTGCTCCAGGCGGTCCCGGTAGCTCTCCCACCATTCCGCGTCGCCCGGCGCCATGTTGTCGTCTCCCGGCAGCCAGCCGGAGCCGCCATCAATGAGCTCCCGGACGATATCGGCGTGGCCGGCGTGCCGGCTGGTTTCCGCGAGCACATAGGCGAGGATGTAGTGCAGCGTTACCTCGTTGTGTTCCTTCGGCCACCAGGGGACGTGTCCCACCGCGTCCAGGGGCAGGGCATCAATGGTGGCGTCGGCATGCGCCCAGGCGCGGCGGTAGAGCGAGGTAATGTCCTCGCGCGACTCATCGGATGTCGCCCACATGTCGGCATTGGGCTCGGCACCGTCCTCGATCCAGGGCAATGGCTCGGAGGGCGGGCGGCCGAAGGTGGCGCCGAAGTAGCCGAATTCCACCAGGGCGAGATGCTTCACCAACCCCAGCAGATTGGTGCCCGTTGGGGTGAGCGGCCGGCGAATGTCGTACTCCGAGAGACCGTCCAGCTTCCACAGCATGACGTCACGCGCTGTCTGCAAGAGCTGGTGGAGGTCTGTCTTCGGGTCTCGAGGCATGCCCTGCATTGTACCGATCAGTCTCGTCCGAGCAGGTCGACACCATCTCTGGCCATACGGTCCAGGACGTCTGAGAGCTGCTCCGCCTCCGACTCGGAGTAGAGGTGGACTTCGAGGCCGCGCAGCGGAATCGCCGCGGAGACCAGGCGGGAGGCGTCATC
>JAICWV010000076.1 GCA_025966365.1 Chloroflexota bacterium
ATCGGACAGTAGCACGGGTTCCAGCGCCACCTACGTGACAACGCCCAACGGGGGACTGGTCAGCGAGACCATCCCGGCGGGTAAACCCGGCTGCCCGGGCGGTCCCCCTGCACCTTCTCCTACCTCACCGACGGCCTGGGCTCGGTGGTTGGGCTCACCGACTCCTCGGGAACCATGGTCAACCACTACAGCTACGATCCGTACGGCAATGCCACCCTCGTCTCGGAGACTGTTCCGAATCCCTTCCGCTACATCGGTGCTGTCTGGGATGGAAGTACCGGCCTCTACAAGATGGGGGAGCGCTACGACGATCCTTCGGTTGGCCGGTTTACGCAGGAAGATCCTGCGGGCGACGGCTACGGATACACGTATAACAATCCGGTCAACTTCGTGGATCCGAGCGGTGAATCAGCGGACAAGCCCGATGATCCCGTCGGAGGCCCGCCGCCCGGGTCCGAGGCAGGCGGTTCCAGCGGCGAGGAGGAGGGACGTCCTTCAAGGAATTCGACTAGGGGTTCCAAGCCCAACCAGGGGCGGCCCCCGAAGGGACTTGCGCCCAGAAAACTTCGTCCTCCCGGCTACGGCCCCGGGTGGCGGATTGCGCGGGCGAGTCGCCCCTCTGAGCTCAAGTGCGGAGGGATGAGTTATTACAATCCGAGCGGGGGCGAATGGCGCTACTACCCTGAGGACAGGTATCACTACGCCCACTGGGACTACAATTCCCACGACCGCCCGAACTCCCCCTGGGAGAACGTGCCCTTGACCCCCGGGCGCCGATAATGAAGCCCGCGCCATGAATCGCGAAATTGACGACGTGCACGTCGACCTTTTGGCTCGCGCCCAGGTGCCCTTTCCCTCTAACGTCGTACCGGACGTGTTCGCTGAACCGCTTGGCGCGTGGTGGTCTCGGGGAAGCCGTGTGGTGCTGGGTGTCTCGCTGTCCCGGCCCGATCAGCACCGGTGGGCAGCCTTGGGCGAAACCCTGCAAAGGGGTCTCAGCGCGCACATGGCAGCCGTCAGCGTATCACTCGAGGGACAGGGTCCGACAGACGCCCCCCTCGCCTGGACGCAATCCGTCATTGGAGAGTCGTCGGAAGTCGCCCTAAACCTCTATTACCGCGCAGCCCCGCACCCTTTCCTTGAAGACAAGGTCATAGGCAGCTTTGCATGGTGCGCTGTCGATGTTAACGTGGGATCGGCATGGCTACGATCTCTCTGGTCATCCTCCGGCAGCGGGTTGTTCAATGGCTGCGACTTGCTTCTCGCTACCTATCCGTCACGCGCTGGGCTTGTCGGTGACGGACATTCATTAAGCAAATTGATCCGGTCTTCGGTCGCCGAGCGCGCCAGCAGCTGGATGATCCCACTGGACGAAAACCTAGGGTACATCGCGGGCGTTTCTCAGGAGACGCGGCTCGCCGCCTGGCTCCAAGGCGGTGCAACCACGTAGCCCGAGTATTCATTGACGATCCCTCCACGATGAAACGTCAAGGGGAACCGTGATGAGAGCAACAGCCGCACAACGCCTACACCGTGGTAGGGAACTCTGGCGACGAACTCGGGGGGCACAGCCTTTAGGCAGTCTGACGCGGCCTGGGAGCCGAGCCCGGCTGGAGGACTTATGGGAGCCCTCTGACATCGAGGACTGGAGGGCCGCCTGGATCGATGACCTGCTCTCCGCTAAACACATCGCCTCGGAAGGCGACACGAACTGAGCCAATCCCGCTGGGCGTAGTCCAGCGAGCCGCATTCCACTGCGGCTACCCCACGCGGTGCATGCGAAGCCAGGCGGCACCGGTCTCAGCACCCGGCATGCATATTGCGGCACCCGGAGTGAATCCCCAGGCAGAAGGAGACTGACATGCCGGATCTACATGGACTCCGCGTCGCCGTGCTGGCGACCGACGACTTCGAGGACTCAGAGCTGACCGAGCCGGTGAAGGCGCTGCGGGAGGCGGGCGCGACCGCCGACATCATCTCGCCAAAGACAGGCACCATCACGGGCAAGAAGGGCACCCAGGTGTCGGTGGATCGCGAGATCACGCAGGTGAAGCCGGAAGAGTACGGTGCCGTCATCCTCCCCGGTGGGACCGGGAACGCGGACAAGATGCGCATGAATATGGACGTCCAGGCCTTCATCAAGGGCATGAACGCAAAGGGGGCGCCCTTCGGTGTGATCTGCCATGCGCCCTGGGAGCTGATCTCGGCCGGACTGGCGCGCGGGCGCACCATGACCAGCTATTACACCCTTCAGGACGACGTGAAGAACGCGGGCGCGACCTGGGTGGATGAGGAGGTGGTGGTGGACGGGAACCTGGTGACCAGCCGGAACCCGGGTGACATCCCCGCCTTCAACCGCGAGGTGCTCAAACTCTTCGAGCTGGCGGCACAGCCGGCCGGAAGCGCGCGCTAGCCCTTCTCCTCGCGCTCCTTCTCCAGCTGTTGCTGCAGCACCGCCAGGGTGGCAACCTCTTCCGGGTGCAAGCCCGGAAGGGGATTGTCCGCCACCTGCTCGTAGACCTGATCGACGGTGGGGATGAGGGACCCGTCCATGTAGGCATCGATGACCGCCGGGTGCACGTACGACTTGCGGCAGATGGAGGGCGTGTTGCCCAGATGACTTGCCGCCGCTTCGATGGCCACGACCACGTTGTGCTTCCCCTCCGTCTCGCTGGTAAAGGGGCCGGCGGCATGGAGCGCCCCGGCCGCCCGCACGGTGCCGTGCCAGGTGCGGAAGTCCTTGGCGGTGAAGTTCTCGCCGGTGATCTGACGCAGGTAGTCGTTGACGTCCCCCGAGTCGACGGAATGGAGCTCGCCGCCGGAGTTCATGTACTGAAAGATCTCCTGGCCGGGCAGGTCCTGAAGACGCCGGAGGGCGCGCGCCAGGCGGCGGTCCCGCACGTCGACCACGTGCTGCTTCCCGCTCTTGCCCCGGAAGTGAAAGTGGATCTCGGAGCCCTCCACGTCCATATGCCTGGTCCGCAGCGTGGTGAGACCAAATGACTTGTTGTCGCGCGCGTACTCCTCGTTACCGACTCGAATCGCCGTGGCGTCCAGCAGCTGCACCAGGGTGGCCAGTACTTTTTCTCGGGTAAGGGCATGCATCGACAACTCCCGGTCGGTGCTGTCGCGGATGAGCGGCAGCGTCTCCGCGAAGGCGATCATCCGCGTGTACTTGGTCTCGTCGCGCACCTCCCGCCAGTGCGGGTGATAGCGGTACTGCTTCCGTCCCTTTGCGTCCCGTCCCGTGGCCTGAATATGGCCGTTGGGAGATGGGCAGATCCATACGTCGGTCCAGGCGGGCGGAATGGCGAGCGACTTGATGCGGCCGAGCGTCTTCTCATCCGCCACCCGCTGACCATCCGGCGCGATGTAGCTGAAATTCTTCCCGGCACGCGTGCGGCGGATGCCAGGCCGCGCGTCGGTGAAGTAGCGGAGCCCGGCGGCATGGGCGGCCTCTACCGGATCGGCAATGATGGGCTGGTCGTCCAGTGAGGGAATGACATCTGTGATGTCTGTAATCGTCATGGTGGCGCCCAATGCAATTCTCTTGCCAGCCCATCATTGCCGGGCTGCACGGAAAGACGGACCCGCCGGCCGGCCGGAATCTGGTCGATCATCACCAGCTCACCCAGGCGATCGGCATGGTTCCTGCACCTCGCTCCGGAGGTGATTTGTTACGTAGCAATGGACACTATCATAACGGCATGATTGACGGTTTCCCCGTTTCCCCGTAGAGTGTGGGTAGGTACGAAGCTCAGGCAGGAGAGTTCATGATCCTCGTAATCGACGACGAACCGAGCATTACCGAGCTTCTGTCTGACATCCTGGAGTACCAGGGTTACCCGGTGGTCGTCGCCAATGACGCCCAGCAGGCGCTGGACATTCTTGCCTTCCGCCGCCCCGATGTCATCTTCGTGGATCTGATGATGCCGTCCGTGGACGGTCTCAGCCTGGCGATCACGCTCCGGCGCACGCCGGCCATCCGCAGCATTCCGCTCATCGCCATGTCTGCCTCCGACAGTGCGCTGGCACTGGCGGAGCGCGTGGGCGACTTCGATGCGGCGCTGACCAAGCCTTTCGAGACCGAGGAGCTGATGGAGCTGGTCGAGCGCTACTCGCCGGTCGCCTCGTAGCCCCCCTTCGCGCCCTTGCGGTCGCTTCAAAAACCGTGGGGGCGATTTGCACGCTGCTGGTTGAAGGGGATGACCGGTGGGACTCGATTGTTGGACCGGCACAGAGCGTGCTCCTATCCAGCCAACCCTTTCAAGGTCTCCACGAAGCGGTCGATCTCCTCGACCGTGTTGTAGTGCACCAGGCCGATTCGGTTGGTGCCCTCGAGTCCCAAGCGTCCCATCGGCTCCAGCGCGTAGTGGTTGCCGGCCCAGGAAAAGATGCCCCGCTCTCCCAGCTGCCGGGAGATGTCGGCGGGATGGTGATCGCCGACCAGGAAGGACACCGTGGGAACGCGGCGGCCGAAGTGCGCCGGATTGGTAATGCCGAAGATGCGGAGGCCGGGAACGCTCAGCATTCCCGCGATCAGCCGCTCCGAGAGGCCGCGCTCGTAGGCGCGGATGGCGGTCATGGCGGCGCGCAGGCGGGCCGGGCGGTCTCCGTCGGGGGCGAGTGAGCAGAGGTAGTCCATCGTGCCCAGTAGGGCAGAGAGTGCCTCGTGGCTCTGCGTGCCCGTCTCCCAGGAGTCGGGCGGCTCGTCCCCGGCGGGACGGACGTGCTCGGCGGGCAGGGCGGAGAGCACCTCGAAGCGGCCCCAGAGCACGCCCAGGTGCGGCCCGAAGAACTTGTAGGGCGAGCAGGCCAGGAGATCGGCGCCGATCTCCTGAACGTCGATGGGCCCGTGCGGCCCGTAGTGGACGGCATCCACGAAGACCCAGGCTCCGACGGCGTGCGCCAGGTCAGCCAGGCGGCGCACGTCGTTGACGGTACCGAAGGCGTTGCTGGCGTAGCCGACCGCCAGCAGGCGGGTACGGTCGGTGATGACTCGCTCCGCGTCCTGCTCATCGAGGGTGACGTCATCGGGATTGATGTCGATCCAGCGCAGGGCGATACCCTGATCCTGGAGCGCCAGCCAGGGGGCGATGTTGGCGTCGTGCTCCAACCGGGTGACCACGACCTCGTCGCCGGGCCGAAGGATTCGCCCCAGGGCCCGGCTGAGGTGGAAGGTGAGGGAGGTCATGTTCTGGCCGAAGACGATCTCGCGCGGATCGGACGCGCCCAGGAAGTCGGCCATGGCAGCGCGGGCCCCGGCGATGATCTCATCGGTGGTCCGGCTGGTGGAAAAGAACCCGCCTTCGTTGGCGTTGTACCGTTCCAGGTAGGAGCAGAAGCCGTGGATAGTCTCCTGCGGCACCTGCGTTCCGGCAGGGTTGTCGAAGAAGAGGACCGGCTTCCCGTTCTGTCCGCCTGTTGAAACTGCGGGGAAGCGGGCACGAATGGCCTGCGTGTCGAGCATGAGTATCTCCGGAGGTGAGGATGCGCCTCACCATAGCAGGGGATGTTGAGTATGATTGGTCCAGAACTCACCGAGGGAGGCTGAGGTGGACGCGGAAGACACGTTGCGCAAGGTCCCGCTTTTTGCCAATCTGCAGCCGAAGCAGCTGAAATCGTTGGCCAAATGGGCGGTGAGCCGGAACTATACGCCGGGACAGGCGATTGTGAGCCAGGGGCAGCATGGCCTGGGCCTGTACTGCATCCAGTCGGGCCGGGTGAAGATCACCCAGAAGACCGGGGGCGGCGAGCGCGAGATCCGCGAGATGGGCCCGGGAGAGTCGTTCGGCGAGCTCTCATTGCTGAGCGACATGCCGCGCTCCGCCACCGTCACTGCCCTCGAGCCCACCACCTGCGTCCTGCTGGACAAGCCTCGTTTTCTGGCCGAGCTGCGGACCTATCCCGACATCGCGCTGGAGATCCTTCCGGTGGTGGTGAATCGGCTGCTGGAATCGGACAAGCGGATCGCCGAGCTGAGCTAGCGGTGTTTCACGTGAAACAGTAATGCGACGAGAGGTGCCGCCCGGCCTGGACTGGGCCACGGAAATCGGCTTTACCCGGGACGAGATCGCCGACCTCAACCCCTGTGTCCCCGGCGAATTCACCCTGCCCGACGGCCTCTATCTCAACACGGCCACGCCGCGCGTCGTCTATGGCGGCACCGCCGAGGGGACTCTGCCGCTGGTCAGCGGCCGATGGTATCTGGTTCCCATGGGAACCGTCTCGCGACACCCCGATCTCAGTCGCGATCCCGTCTCCGTGGCCCGCGCCGTCCGCCTGACTCGTTGAGCGAGGGAATTCTCGCGCGTCCCATCGCACCCGGGCACCACATTGCCTACGGCCCCGGCGCGTCTCAATGGGGCGACCTTCGGCTCCCGGCCCGCCCCGGCCCTCATCCCGTGGTGGTCCTTATCCACGGCGGCTACTGGCGCGTCCGCCACGATCTCACGTACCTGGGTCACGCCGCCGTGGCGCTTACCGAGGCCGGTTTCGCCACCTGGAATGTCGAATATCGTCGCCTGGGCGAACCCGGAGGCGGCTGGCCCGGCACCCTCCTCGACGTGGCGGCCGGGGTCGATTTCCTCCGTACCCTGGCCCCGGCTCACGATCTTGACCTCGGTCGTGTCGTAACGCTAGGACATTCGGCCGGCGGACAGCTTGCCCTCTGGCTGGCAGGTCGGCCCCGGATTCAGCTCGACTCGCCCCTCGCCTCCGTTGATCCGCTCCGCCTCAGTGGCGTCACTGCACTGGCGCCGGTCTGCGACCTGGCCCGCGCCTGGGAGCTGGGCCTCAGCAGCGGTGCGGTTGCCTCGCTCCTCGGCGGCAGCCCGGACGAACACCCGGATCGCTACGCCGCCGCCTCTCCCATTGAGCTTTTGCCTCTCGGTGTTCCCCAGGTCCTGATCCACGGCACGGAGGACGAGGATGTGCCCCTGGAGCTCAGCGAGCGCCACGCGGCCGTCGCCAGGGCATCGAACGACAGAGCTCGACTGATTGCCTTCCCGAATACCGGGCACTTCGAGATCATTGACCCAGCCACGTCTCAGTGGCAAACGATCCTCCAGGCTATCTGCGCCCAGGTCGAGGAAGTGTAGGCGCGATGTGCAAATCGCGCCTACACTTCCTCACGCCATTCGGAAACTGCCTGGCGTATCCTCGTCAGCGTTTCCTCGACCATGGGTCGGTGCTCAGGCAAGAGGATGTCATCCAGTAATTCGGCAGTCAGCGCGTACAAATCCACTGCTGCCTGCCCGCGCTCCGCCGGCGTTGATGCGCCTCCCATTCCCGCCGCGGCGCGATGTCGCCTCGACCAGAGCGATTCCAGGTCGACTCCTGCACCTGTAGCGGTGCTCGGGCCTCATTCTCTATGAAGACCCCCGCTGCACGGCGATCATGCGCTTCCCCCGATACGCGACGCGGTAGCGGTCCGGCCCTGCCTCCGGAACCGCGTTCAGAAAGCGCGTAATGTCCAGGTTGATCTCCGGTCTCAGATTCCCGCGCCCGACGCTGCCGGCCGCGGCAATAGCCATCGTGCCCGGGATGATCAGCCCCGGCAGGATGGAGCTCAGCAGTCGCTCGTCGGTCTGGGAAAGCGGCACAGACCTCCTGGGCTAACCCCGGTGGGCGAGTATAAAGCAAGGACATTCTCGTCGATGGTGCGTGGCATGGCCGAATCGACGCGCGGTTGCGTACTGCTGCTAATCGGGCCCTCCAGCGTGGGCAAGTCGGCGGTGGCGCGCGAGCTGCAAAATATGCTGCCCGGAACCTGGCTCTCGGCCGGGGTTGATCTCTTCTGGGGCATGCTCGACGAGGCCGGTCTGCCGGCCGGCGACTTTCGGAGCGATTCCGAAGAGATGCGCCGCCTGACACGGGGCTGGCACCGCGCCGTGGCAGCCATCGCCGCCGAGGGCAACGACGTTATCGTCGACGAGCTGTGGACGCATTCCTGGTGGCTGGAGGACTGGCGGGACGTGCTGAAGAGCTTCCAGTGGTGGTCGGTACTGCTGAGCGCCAGTCCCGATGCCCTGGCGGCGCGGGAACGGGCCCGCGAGGATAGGCCCGAGGGACTGGCCGCGCGCGACCTGGTCGGACGGCCGGATGGGACCTCCTTCGACCTGGTCCTCGAGACCACGCGGACAGCCGCGCCGGAGTGCGCGGCCACGATCGCGGAGATGATCGGCGCCGTCCGGCGGCCGTCGTAGCATAGGCCGTTATGTTCGAGGTAGAGGCTGTCCACTATGCGGGGCTCGACGCCCGCATTCGTGTCTATCGCTGCGCCGACGTCCCCGTCGATTCCTTTGCCGTCCTGACCCGCCGCTTTGCCGTGATCGTGGATACCCTCATCAGCCAGGAGGCCATGCTGGCAGTGCTGGCGGACCTGGAGCCCGACCTGGGGAGCCGCGGGCTGCTCGTCGTCAACACCCACGGGGACTGGGACCATGTCTGGGGTAACGGGCTATTCGCCGGTCCCGACGCCGCTCGGCCTGCGCCGATCATCGGTCATGAAGGGGCCGAGACCCGGATGCGAGAGGCGGAAGCGTCGGGAATCCTGGAGGAGAAGCGCGCCGAGGATCCCGCGTACCGGACGGCCGGCTGGTTTCCTCCGACGCTCTCCATCGCGGGGCCGGGCCGTATCGAAGGAGGCGATCTCTCCCTGTCGCTCCTGCCCGCGCCCGGCCACACCCCCGACCATCTCGCCATCTGGATTCCCCAAGTCCGGCTTCTGCTGGCCGGCGATGCCGCCGAGTGGCCCTTCCCGGAAGCGGGCGACGATCCCTCGGTTCTCCGCGCCACCCTGCGCCGGATGCGCGACCTCGGGCCGCGCACCGTCCTCTATTGCCACGCCCCCGGCCGCACCACCCCGGACCTGATCGATGAGAACCTGGTCTACTTCGAACGACTGGAGGAGGAGGCGCGGTCCGGCCGCGACTGGGCTGCCGCCGAGGCCATCCCCCCTGACCTCGACGGCGCCCTCGACCGCTCCCTCTACGAGTCCTTCCACCAGCACAACGTCGCAGCCATGCGCGGCCGGTTTCGGGGACAGTGAGCACTCCGGTCCCGCCAGACGCACCCACGGGCATCGCTGCTCGTCTCCGCGAAGTCGCTCCGCTCTTTCTGAAGCTGGGGTTCATCGCCTTCGGCGGACCGGCCGCTCACATCGCCATGATGCGCAACGAGGTGGTGGATCGCCGCAAGTGGATGACCGAGACCCAGTTCCTCGATCTGCTCGGTGCCAGCAACCTGATCCCCGGCCCCACCTCGACCGAGATGGCCATCTACCTGGGATACGTCCGCGCCGGTCCCTGGGGTCTGCTGGCAGCGGGGACGCTCTTTATCCTGCCGGCCATGCTGATCGTGCTCCTCTTTGCCTGGGCCTACGTCCGCTTCGGCAGCACGCCCGATGTCACCTGGCTGCTCTACGGCATCAAGCCCGTCATCATCGCCGTCGTCCTGCAGGCCATCTGGAACCTGGGCCGCGCCGCCATCACCGGGGTGGTTCCCACCGTGCTCTCCGCAGCCGTGGTGATCCTCTACTTCACCGGCCTCAATCCCATCGTCCTGCTCTTCGGCGCCGCCTTCCTCCTGCTGGCCGTCCGGCTCTCCTGGCGTCCTCAGGCTCCCGCCGTCAGTCTCATCCCATTCCTGGGCTGGACACGTTTCGCGGTGCCACTGACCTCCCACGACTCGCACAGCCTGCTCACCCTCTTTCTCACCTTTCTGAAGATCGGCGCCGTGCTCTACGGGAGCGGCTACGTCCTGCTCGCCTTTCTCGATACCGACTTTGTCGGCGGCCTCCACTGGCTGACGGAGCGGCAGCTTATCGACGCCGTGGCAGTGGGGCAGGTGACGCCCGGGCCCGTCTTCACCACCGCCACCTTCATCGGCTACCTGGTGGCGGGCGTTCCCGGTGCCCTGCTCGCCACCCTGGCCATTTTCCTGCCATCCTTCTTCTTCGTCCCGGCCGTCTACCCGCTGGTGCCGCGGCTCCGGCGCTCACCGCGCATGAGCGCCCTTCTGGACGGTGTGAACGTGGGTGCCATCGGCTTGATGGCCGCGGTCACGCTCCAGCTGGCCCAGGCGGCGCTGGTTGATTGGCTGACGGTGCTCCTGGCGCTGATTGCTGCCGTTCTCCTGGTCCGCTACCGTGTCAATTCGGTGTGGCTGGTCCTGGGCGGCGGGCTGGCCGGCCTCCTTTACCACGTCCTGGTCACCAACCCTCTGTAAGGGGAGTGAGGGCAACGCGAATGGACTGCGGAGTTTCCAGCCATGGTGGAGGAGACTCGCACATCTCCGCCTCCACCGGCGGCGTATACCATAGGAAGCTGACCCAGAACCCTAGCGAGAGGAACACATGATGACACACAAGCTTCGAATACTCGACCGTTCCGGTCACACTACCGTTCGCTGGAGCACCGACCTGCAGGAAACGGTGGACGCGGCCAACCGGCGCTTCAACGAGCTCCTCGCCGGGGGCTACACCGCGTTCGTGATGACGGATACCACCCACGGCGAGATCACCACGACCTTCAATCCCGATGCGGACACCGTCATGGTTCCGCGCATGGTCGGGGGGTAGCATGCTCGAGCCTCAGGAGGAGGAGGCTCCGCCAACCCGGCAGGAACAGAAGCGCGGCAAGAAACGGGCAAAGAAACTCCTCCTCCACCACCTGGATTCCGAGCAGCGGAAACAGCTCCGGCGCAGGGGGCATTTCGATGTATCCGGTAGCCGGGGAACGGTCTTCCGCATCTCTTCGTCCTTCCCGTTTAACGTCCGCCTGGCGGGATCGGCTAAACGGAGCCGGGTCTTCTTCTGCACCGAGGCGGAGGATCCTGCCGTCCCCAAGTGGGACGTCATGCTGGGCCAGAAGCTGATGATCGAGGCCGATGAGGGGGAATTTCTGAAGACCGCGAACCTCGAGTACATACCGAAGTACGCGCGAGACTTCTGATCGGCGGCCCGGTTACCCAGCCTCCCGATACATCACGCCCGCGTGAGGGTCAAAAACTCAACCGCGCTCCGATCCGGTACGGCCGGCAAGCCAAGGGGGAGTGGCCGGCCAAGGTGGTCGTAGGCGTCCAGAAGCGCAAGCAGGGCATCCCACGCGTTTGCAGGCGCTTCTGCTTCGGTCTCGCCCTCCGTGATGAGGGCGGGTAGTTCCGGAGATCGGACAGCATAGCCGCCGAGCTGCGGCTGAAGGGTCAGCGGAATTCGTATTGGATGGTCCATCGCAGCATGATACCCGTCCCGCCAACACCGCCGCGTACGTCACTCCCAAGTCGCGATTACCCCGGTATACGCAGATACAGTTCTCGGAGGCTATGGAGTGCGCCACACATTTCGCAGTGGTGGTTGGAACTGTAGGGGCGATGTGCAATCGCCTGCCAGCCCTCAGGCCGGCTTTGGATGGCGGCCACTCATGGGTCCAGTACATCTCCGTGGCGCAGCGCCACGCCACCTCAGAACCCGTCGGTTACAGACCCAGAAAGCGCGCTGCGGAGCGCCGGGCGATTGCAAATCTCCCCTACTTTATGCCGTCTACCCCGTCTAATGAACGGTTCGACGTCAGGCAGTGGTCTCGGCACCCAGGTTTAGAATACGAGGTGATTTCAGGTGGGACGGTGCAAGTGACAACACCAGCTGTGTCCCTGTTGTCTCGGATCATCAATGAACGCCGCCCTCTCCTCGTTGCCATTGATGGCCAGAGTGGCTCCGGGAAATCGACGCTGGCTCGCGCCCTTGCTCGCCACCAGCCGGTCAATATCGTGCAGATGGATGATTTCTATCGGGCCATGGACCCGGACTTGAGGGCAAGTCTGACACCATCAGAGGGAGTAGCTTGGTACTTTGACTGGCAGCGTCTCCA
Source organism: Chloroflexota bacterium (assembly GCA_025966365.1). Taxonomy (GTDB): domain Bacteria; phylum Chloroflexota; class UBA5177; order UBA5177; family UBA5177; genus JAICWV01. The sequence continues at coordinate 11,871 of JAICWV010000076.1, forward strand.
GAGGGAGGTACTTGAGCCGCTTCGTCGTGGCGAGCCTGTGCGATATCAGCAATATGATTGGAGCGCCAATGACCTCGGTTCGTGGAGAAGGGTTGAACCCTCTGGAGTCACACTCGTCGAGGGGGTGTATTCCGCTAGACCTGAGATAGCGGAGTTCATGGACCTGCGCGTGTTGGTCGAGACGCCCGGCGCCGTCAGACTGGCCCGCCAGACCGACCGAAACGAGAACAGTCCTGAGTGGATCCGCCGCTGGGCGGACGCGGAGCAGCTGTACTTCGGCGCGCTACTTCCCCGCACTCCGATTGACCTTGTCGTGGCGGGAGAGTGAGGGACCCTCATAACAAGATATATCCGCTCTGCGACCATGCCCGCCTTCCTGGGTCTTCGTCTGGAGGGCAATGTTTCATAGTCGGCCCACGTTTGGGCACGTCGTAGCATCTATTACCTCCTGTCCGGCCTCCTTAAACGCTGTCACGCATGGCAGCGGTATCATCCAGGGTGTGTCGAGATCATCCGCTCCCTTCAAGCCCGGCGCGCCGGGCGCTTCAGGCTCGGGTCCATGGCATTGACCTCTACGATTGGCGCACCTTCGAACCGCGGTATGCGGAACTCCAACGGCAAACACTGGACTCCGCGAACATTCGAGCCTGGCTCCTTCGCTGGAGCGATCTGCGCATGGCCGGGTGGGAGGGCTGGACAAGTGTCAAGGCGCGTCAGGAGGCGAACCTTGCGGATGAACACGCACAGCAAGCATTCGAGCACTTCAACGACACCATCCTGATTCCATTGGAAGCTGCTGATCGGCTTCTCTCTGCCAAGCTGCTGGCCTGCGACGCGTGGAAACCAGGACCGAAACACCAGATGCTCGCCCGACAGATACGGAGTGCACATGTCGTTCCTGGCAGCAGCGCCGCACTAAAATCCACTATTGCCCGTCTGTCCGCCAGCTACTGGAAAACGGCTGACAATGTCTCAGTCTGGGTAGACAGACACGGGATAACGCCCCTCCAGCTTGATGAGCTGCGAGCGAGCACGGATCGGCGTGAACGCGAGAGAGCCTGGCGTCTGGAGGTAGAGGGGTGGCTGCAACAGCGCGAGCACCTCGACGCGCTGTTTCTTGAGCTGCTTGCCGCACGCCGCCGACTCGCTCGCGAGGCTGGCTTTCCCGACTTTCGGTCCTACTTCTGGGCCGAGTCGGCCGTCGTCGACTACTCGCCCAAAGATTGCCTGGCATACCACGATGCCATCGAGTCCGAAGTGCTCCCGCTGGCTGCCGAGCGTCAGCGGACGCGAGCCATGGCCCTGCGCCTTGCCTCGCTCCGGCCCTGGGATCTGAACGCCGGATTAGGGGCAGGAGCTTCACCGCGCCCGTTCGACACCGTGGGCGACTTCGAGCAAGGTATGGCCAACCTGTTCTCGCGGGTCGATCCCGAGCTGGGTTCTCTCTTTGACCGGATGCGCTTTGGATTCCTCGACCTGGGGTGGCGGCCGGGAAAACGTGGTGGTGGGTCTGAGCGGCCGTTTCCCCTTACCGGTGTCCCCTATGTGTTTCTCTGCGCAGATGGAACGCTCGATGGCGCCGGGTCATTGATGCACGAGATGGGGCATGCCTTTCACGATCATCGGACGATGGCCGGGGAGCCACTTGCGTGGCATCTCGAGCACTCGGATGCGTTTTCCGAGGTGGCTGCTTTCAGCATGTATTACCTCGCGGCTCCGTATCTGGGAAGCACACTCGGCGGTCCACTTCCTGATCGCGAGGTGACGAGGTCACAGGCCCGCTTCATGGAGGAGGTCATCACTCAGTTTCTGCCCGGCCTTGCCCTGTCAGATGCCTTCCAGCACTGGATCTACGCCGAGGCACCCGACAACGTGCATCCAGCGGATATTGACCGGAAGTGGGTCGAGCTGCGGCGGCGCTTTCTCCCGTGGGATAACCGGACTGGACTCGACGCGGAGACAGCAATCGGGTGGCAGAGGAACTGGTCGCTGTTCACCCAGCCGTTCTATGACTTCAACTATGCGCTTGCCCATGTGGGTGCCCTCCATGTCTGGAGGAATGCACAGCACGATCGTGCCGCCGCCTGGGAGCAGTACCGGCGTGCACTCTCGTTAGGTAACACCCGGCCGCTCAGTGCGCTGTACCGCGCAGCGGGGGCGGAGATACCCTTTAAGCGACGGGTTCTTCGAGAAACGATCGGCACCCTGAGTCAGTGGCTCAGCACCGGACCAAGCGCTCCATAGCTGCTATGGCAGCATAGTCGTATTCGAGGCCATTGCGCAGGAAGCTACTGCCGACGCACGGCCATCGGATGGCATAGTCGCGGTGACGGAAGCTCGACCATCGCTCCCGCCAACATGGCGCGCTGGGATCGACTGGTGCGTCGCTCTGCCCGACACCATACACTTCAGCACGGCCCCATACGCGACAGCATGACTCACCGCGCTCCCGAACCCGGATCGAAACCCGCGCCATCTGGCTACCGTGCGGCGGTTTACTCGCTCAAGGGAGACTTTGATCCGGATGAAATAACCCGACGTGTCGGATTCAGCCCTGACCAGTTCTGGCGGAAGGGACAAAGACGGCCGGTGAACCGTTACTTCGCCGACGGCGGGTGGCTCCTGGACGCGAAGGAATCAGAGTCCCGGCGGATCGAAGACCATATCAGCAATCTCCTTGACCGCCTCTGCCCATCTTGGTCTACCTTCCAGCAGCTAGGCGAGGAATATGACGCGTGTATTTCCTGTTTCATAGACACGACAAGGGTAGAAACGATTACACTACCGGCTGATCTGGTCGAGAGAATTTCGGCCCTTTACGCCCGCATGTGGACCGAGGTTGTTCTGTACGAAGAGGACGATCAGCCCGAGGAGACCGTCTCGTAACGCGTCTCACAAACACTCGGTCTTATGAGGGGCGCGACTCGTTTTTAATAGGTCCGCCATCTCTGATGGGACCTATTCCACCCAAATTGCCGTGATTGTGTAGCGGCGTGCTCCCGCACGCCGGCTGCGCGATAGCGCAGCATCATGCTCGGCGCCCCCTCGTGCTCCCACGGCGTTCACACGCAGCTTCGGAGCGCTTTTCATGTCATGCAGGATGCCGAGATCGAACCCACCTGCGGGCGGTCGGCGTGCGGGAGCACGCCGCTACATCTCCCCACACACCCATGAGTCGCACCCCTTTTGAGCGGGTTCCGGGGTCATCCGATCCGGGACAAACTGGATGTTGCGATTCTTGGCGGCTCTCCCCGGGTCCGTCCGAAGGACAGGACCCAGGTATCTGCTCAAAGAAACGGCGAACGAGGGCGATGTCACCGCTTCGGTGTCTGGGCACGTCGTAGCATTTATCGCAACGTGCGCGTGAAGGAGGCTGCCATGATCGAGCGGAATGACGTTTTAGGCGACTACCTGGACTATTCGGGCCGCGATGACCGCCTGAGCGGCGGGGTCAGGATGATCCCGATCGAGACGCCCAGGGGAACCTTCCGCGTCTGGACCAAGCGCGTCGGAAACAACCCGCGGATGAAGGTCTTGCTCCTGCACGGCGGCCCGGGAGCGACCCACGAGTATCTCGAGGCGTTCGACAGCTACTTTCCCGCGGCCGGGATCGAATACTACTACTACGACCAGCTCGGCTCCTTTTTCAGCGATCAGCCGGACGAGCCGGAGCTCTGGGAGATACCCCGCTTCGTCGATGAAGTGGAGCAGGTCCGCCGGGCGCTGGGGCTCGACCCCGAGAACTTCTATCTGTACGGCCAGTCCTGGGGCGGCATCCTGGCCATGGAGTATGCCCTCGCCCACCAGGAGCATCTGAAGGGCCTCATCATCTCCAACATGATGGCCAGCGCTCCCCAGTACGGCGCGTATGCTCGCACCACGCTCATGCCGGAGATGGATCCGGCTGTGCTGGCGGAAATTCAGGAGTATGAGGCGGCCGGGGATTATGAGAATCCGCGCTTCATGGAGTTGCTGCAGGAGCATCACTACGTCCACCACGTCCTGCGCATGCCGGCCGAGGAGTGGCCGGACCCGGTCATTCGCGGGTTCGCCCACATCAACCCCGACATCTACATCCCGCTGCAGGGGCCCAGCGAGCTGGGCGTCAAGGGGAAGCTCGAAAACTGGGACCGCACCTCCGACCTGAAGGAGATCACGGTGCCGACGCTGGTGATTGGAGCCCGCTACGACACCATGGACCCGAAGCACATGGAACAGATGGCGGCGAGTCTACCCAACGGCCGCTACCTCTACTGCCCGGAGGGGAGCCACCTGGCCATGTACGACGACCAGGAAGTCTACTTCCAGGG
>JAICWV010000126.1 GCA_025966365.1 Chloroflexota bacterium
GGCCCTCACTCCCTATGCCGGCCGGCAGGTCGTCCTCGCCTTCCAGGGCACCACCGGCTCCGGCAAGTCCAGTGACTTCTTTGTCGATGACGTTACCCTTACCTCCGGCTCCGGCTCCCCTCCTCCCACCACCTCTCCTCTCCCCACTGCCACCGCGGTCTCCCAGGGCGGTTGCCCGGGCAGCGGTTGTGTGCAGAGCATGTTGAACATCCTCAATACCGACCGCGCCGTCAATGGCGCGCCGCCCCTCTCGCTCAACTCAACCCAGGGAGCAAAGGCGGCGGTCCACTCGCAGGATATGGCGGCCTCCGGCTCCATCTGGCACTGCAACGCGGCATACCCCAACGAGGCGTTTTGCCCTCCGCAGATGCCGTTGACCGAGATTGTTGTCCCCTACAGCAGTGCCGCTGAGAATGTCGGTGAGGACGGGACCGGGAACGAGCTCACGGATTTGCAGCAGCTCGATGCCCTGATGATGGGCGAGCCGCACGATCCGACCACCTGTGCCACCACCGTCAACCACGCCTGCAACACCATCAATCCCAACTACAAGAGCGTTGGGATCGGTATCGTCTACGTCAACAATCAGACCTGGCTGACCGAGGACTTTGTCGGCTAGATCCTGGGGGTAGGACGGACTTCTCCCCGGCCCACCTCACCGACCCTGGCCATCGTCACCTGCGAGGCGATCTCCTCGACCTCCGCCATCGACGGAATCCCCGCGGCATTCTGCGCCGCGTTGGCGGTTCCACAGGCCACTCCGAATCGCGCGCTCTGCAGTCCCGTGTCTCCCCGCGCCATCCGCGAGATAAACCCGGCAGCCAGGGCATCACCGGAGGCGATGGGATTGAGGGCGGTAACTGGCGGCGGAACCAGCTGCCATACCTCTCCTCCTCCGGCATAGACCGCGCCTCGCGCGCCCTCCGTCAGCACCACATGCTCTGCCCGGGCAGCCAGCGCCGACGCCAGATCCTCGGGCGGCCGCGGTCCAAGAACTCCGGCCGCCTCGTCGACCGTGGGCGTGACCGCCCAGGGAGAGGCCTCCAGTGCTTCACCCAGACGCACCTCCGATGTATCGATCAGGACGCGGACCCCGCCGGATTGCAGGGCAGAGACGATCTCCCGGATGAAGCCGCGGGGCACCCCGGGCGGAGCGCTCCCCGAGAGAGCGAGGATCTCACCGGATCGAATTACCGCCGGCAACGTTCGGCGCAGCGTCTCCACCTCGGTCTCCGTCACTGACGGGCCCGACTCATTGATGACCGTCGGCGCGCCGCCTTCCCCGTCGAGGAGGATCAGGCAGGTGCGGGTTTCTCCCTCGATCTCCACCCAGTGCTGCTCGATCCCCATGGCCGCGCAGCGCTCGCGGATCAGCGGAATCGCTGCGCCCCCGAGAAATCCCACCACCCGCACCGGCTCGCCAAGCTGCCGCAGCACCCGCGCGACGTTGAGCCCCTTCCCACCGGCATCCACATGCACGCTCTGCGTGCGGTACACGCCACCGGGCCGTAGCCCCGGAACCATCAGGGTGCGATCGATGGCGGTATTGAGGCTGAGAACCGTGAGCGTCACGGCCCGACTCTAACAGGCATGGTCTATGCTCCTTCCATGAGAATCTCGTGAGCCTGCCCACTGGGCCCGGAGCGGTATGTTTGTGCGTGGGTTTGCAGGAATGGCGCGGGAAGCACAGGATCGAGCAGGAAGGGAGAGGATAGCTGGATGACGGTTGAGCGAGCGAACGAGGTCGGAATCCCACGGCCCGAGTCGGAGGTCGAGGAGGCAGTTCATCACCTGGGGGGAGCCAGGCGCTACGAGGTACTGGCGGCAGTCATGACCGTGATGTTCTTCTCCTCGATGGCCAGCACCGTCGTCAGCACGGCCCTGCCAAACATCATTGCCGACCTGAACGGACTTTCGCTGTACGCCTGGGTATTTACCGCCTTTATCCTCGCCTCGGCGATCGTCATTCCCATCTACGGGAAGCTCTCCGACATCTTCGGGCGCAAGCCGCTCTACATCGCCGCCATCGTGCTCTACGTCGTCGGCAATGTCATTGCCGGGTTCTCGCAGAGCATGCTCATGCTCGTCCTGGCGCGCGCCGTGTCCGGGCTGGGCGGCGGCGGCATGCAGGCGCTCTCACAGATCACCATTGGCGATATCTTCACTCCCAAAGAGCGCGGCCGCTGGATGGGCGTGATGATGTCCGCCTTCGGGCTCGCCTCGATCATCGGCCCCACCCTGGGCGGCTTCATCACCGATCATTTCACCTGGCGCTGGGTCTTCTGGATCAATGTGCCCTTCGCCGTGGTCCCGCTCTTCATGCTCATGTACGCCCTGCCTACCATTCGCAACCCCCGCAAAGTCAACATCGACTACCTCGGCATCCTGGCGCTGATCGTCGGTCTGGTGCCCATTCTCTTCGCCATCACCTGGATCGGCGACGGCGACACCCTGAGCACGCCGCGGGTGGCGGGCGGCATCATCTTCGGGCTCGTGGTGCTCGGCCTCTTCGTGTGGCAGGAGATGCGCGCCGATGAGCCGGTTATCGTGCCCGCCTTCTTCAAGAACCGCATCTTCGTCGTGTCCATGCTGGCCAGCTTTTGCCTGGCGCTGGGCATGTACGGCGGGATCATGTTTGTCCCCCTCTTCGTCCAGGGAGTCGTCGGCACCAGCGCTCAGGATTCCGGCGTCGTGCTGGCGCCCATGATGCTCGGCTTTATCGCCGGGAGCTTCTTCTCCGGCCAGGCGGTGTCGCGCTGGGGCCGCTATCGCCTGCTGGCCCTTGCCGGGCTGGTGATCAGCTGCGTGGGGATGTTCCTCTTTGGCCGCATGACCGCGGAGACGACCAACCTCACCGTTGTCCGCAACATGGTCGTGCTCGGCATCGGAATCGGCGGTACCATGCCGCTCTTTACCATTGCCGTGCAGAACGCGTTCCCCTACCGCGTCCTGGGGCAGGTCACCGGCACCAGGCAGTTCTTCACATCGCTCGGCGGTGCCATCGGCGTCCCCATCATGGGCGCCCTGCTCAACAGTCATTTCCAGGGCGCCTTCGTCAGTCACCTGTCCCCGACCCTGCGCGCCATGCTGCGCCGGCAGGGTGCCGCCAGCCTCGACCCCACTACCCTCATCTCAGCCGAGGCGCAGGCCGCCATTCACCACAAGTTCGCCGCGCTTGGCCCGCAGGGCCAACAGTTGTACGCCCAGTTCATCCATGCCGTCCGTGAGGGTCTGGCCATCAGTCTGAGCGACAGCTTTCACGTCGCGTTTGCTTTCATGGTGGCCGCGCTCGTCATCACCCTCTTTCTGCGCGAGATCCCCCTCCGCACCCATTTCCACGAGACGGCCATGGCCGTGACCGATGAGACGGCCACGTTGGCCGGAGCGGCTGAGCCGGTGCGAGCGCGGGATACAGCGTAGCCGCGTGCGCTGTCTCCTTCCCCTCCTCCTGCTCTCCGCGATGCTGGAGGCGCAGGTCGCCCGGGCATCTGCCGATCGCTTCGTCGCCTTCGAGCACAACCACACTGTCGTGGACGTGCTCTACCGCTACGGGCAGGTGAATGAGGGCGCTCCCAGCGGTGCCCTTGGCCCGAATGTTACTGCGCCCCGTTCTGCCTGGTACCTCGAGGAGCAGCGCGGCGGCGCCACCGACGTCATCGACGGCGTGTTTCGCGACCAGCCGGATCTGATCGCGGAGGGACTCCGCATCTTCCACTTCGGCCTGGCACGCCAGGCCTCGAACGGCTCCTTTCCTGGCGCGGCCTGGCCGTTCCACGGAATCGCCATGTTTCTCTCCGAGGCCGGTCCTTCGCTCATCGTCCTGCAGCGCTCGTCGTATGCCTCGCAATTCACCACCGAGCTTCGCTGGGATATCGCCCACATGCGGAAGGCGGCTTACGCCATGATTCGCACGGTGCATGGCGCCGGCAAGATTGACGATCCCACCAAGAACCACCGTCGCTTCGAGGCGGCCATCGCCCTGGCCTCGGTCGGCGTCCTCGCCCACGACCGGACCCTGCGCCGCTGGTCCACCATCTACGCCTGGCAGGGGATCCATATGGCTCGCCCTGGCGGCGTGATGCCCGAGGATGGCGGTCACGACTCCGGATACCAGGCGCTCGGAATGATCAGTGCCACCCGCTTCCTCGAGCTCGAGGCCTCCGGACGCCTGTACCGATCGCTCTATGCCACGCTTCAGCGCGGCGAGGCCTGGGAACTCTCGCGCGTCCGCCCCGACGGCTCAATCGATCAGTCGGGAGATACGCGCACGGCAGGATGCAAAGAAACCGGGCCCTCGGGACAGTGCAAATCGGTCTTCTACGCCCCGATCTTCAGTGCCCTCGCTCGCTGGGCGGCCATAACCGGTGACGCGCGATTCGCCCGCGCGGCGCGCCAGGTCTGGGTCCACAGCGGCTACGGAGGCCACTGACGGAAGGAGAGGGTGCCCGACCCAGGGCTGAGGATGCGGGACCGGGCAGTGAAGTCGGCCACTGAGGGCCGGGCACCCAGCAGAGGAGCGGGGCTTTTGCCCCATTACTTGCATAGTAACACAATGTTGTGTAGTTGACATCGGTGGTACAGTACGTCATAGTTTTCTTGACGAAAGGGCTGTAGGTACAAAAGCCATGGCTGAGCGATCCGAGGCGGCAACAGCGCCCCGCGACTCTTCCCGCTTTACCGAGAGTGACTACCGCGATCAGGCGGATTTTCGCTGCGCGTTGCGCCAGTTCCTGCGTTTTGCCGAGGAGCAGGCTCGGCAAGAAGGCGTCACCCCGCAGCAGTATGTTCTTCTGGTTGTTACCCGCGGCCATGCCTCATACCCGGTTGTCACCATTGGAGACATTGCCCAGGCGCTTCAGGTCCGGCAATCCAGCGCCTCTCTTCTCGTCGACCGTTCGGTCAAGCGCGGCCTGCTCGATCGGCGAGAAGATCCCGCCGACCGGCGGCGAGCGATCGTCCGGCTCACCGAGGAGGGTCAGAGAATCCTCGACATCATCATGGATGCGAACCGGCGCGAGCTCGGCACCCTCCGCGACTCTCTTTTCCGTGAGTCTTTTCTGAACGCGATGCGCGAGCTCTCGGGGTCCTAGCGCTTACTCCCCGCGCCAGAGCAGCGCCACCGCGCCAAACGCCAGAATCACCATCACCATCAGCCCTACCTCCAGGAATGCAGGCGGTAGGAGCGCTGATGCCACGAACAGCGCGATAATCGCAAAGATGCCCAGGACAATTGCGAGAATCCAGCGGCGCTGCATGCTCGATGCTACCAGCGTAGTTGGGCCATGACGCATACATCCATCAACCTGCAGCCGGCCGCTTCCGGCTCGGCCCACCTGGACGACATCGCCGTCCAGCTCCATCCGGAGGACTCGGTCGCGATTGCCCTGCAGCCGCTGGCCCCAGGGCTCCGTATCCAGACATCATCCGGCGCCATGGTTATTCCCCGGCTGATTCCGGAGGGCCACAAGTTCGCACTCCACGATCTCGGTGCCGGCGATCCCATTCGCCGCTATGGCCAGATCATCGGCTTCGCCACCGAACGCATTTCGGCCGGCACCCACGTCCACAGCCATAACTGTGCCGTGGGCTCCCTGGTGCGCGACTACGCGGTCAGCACCGACGTGCGCACGCCCGATCCCGTCGCGCACCAGGGAGCCCACACCTTTTCGGGCTATCTCCGGTCCGATGGCCGGGCTGGAACCAGGAACTACATCGCTGTCATCTCCTCCGTGAACTGCAGCGCCAGCGTGTCGCGCTATGTCGCCGACCGCTTCCGGGACGCGCGCGCCGCCTTCCCTCATGTGGATGGCGTCATCGCCCTCACCCACAAGGGGGGATGCGGAGCCCACTACGGTGGCGTCGAGGTAGATCTCCTCCAGAGAACCCTGGCCGGCTTTGCCCGTCACCCGAACATCGCCGCCTATGTCCTTATCGGCCTGGGCTGTGAAGTCAACCAGATTCCGGATCTGGTGGAGCGGCAGGGACTGGCCGGAGCACCCTCTCTGGTCATCCAGGACGAGGGGGGCCTGGTCGAGACGGTGGATGCGGGAGTTCGGGCGGTGGAATCCCTTCTCCCCGCCGCCGAGGAGTGCAGGCGCCGGCCCGTCCCCGCATCAGCCCTCACCGTGGCTCTCCAGTGCGGCGGCAGCGATGCCTGGTCGGGCATCACCGCCAATCCGGCCCTCGGTTTCGCCGTCGACCGTCTCATTGCCGAGGGCGGTACCGCTGTCCTTGGAGAGACGCCGGAGATCTATGGAGCCGAGCACCTGCTGACGCGGCGAGCGGTTTCTGAGGAGGTCGCCGGAAAACTCATCGACCGCATCGAGTGGTGGGAGCGCTACACGGCGTCCAATGGCGCCGAGATCGACAATAATCCCACCCCGGGCAACAAGCTCGGCGGCCTCACCACCATCTACGAGAAGTCCCTTGGCGCCGTGACCAAAAGCGGGACCTCTCCTCTCACGGATGTGGTCGGATATGCCGAGCAGGTGCAAACCCACGGCCTCGTGCACATGGATACCCCCGGCTTCGATCCCGTCTCGGTGACCGGTCAGGTGGCGGGAGGATGCAATCTGGTTGTCTTCACCACCGGCCGCGGCTCTGTCTTTGGCTGCCGGCCCGCCCCGACCATCAAGGTGGCGACCAACACCGCACTCTACAACCGGATGCGGAATGACATGGACGTGGATGCCGGCAGGATCATGACCCGTACTCCGCTGCCCATTGTGGGGCAGGAAATCTTCGAGATGATGCTGGCCGTCGCCTCCGGTCAGGAGACCAGGAGTGAGCGGCACGGAATCGGCGAGGAGGAGTTCAATCCCTGGATTCTGGGAGCCACGTTATGACCGATACCTCCATCCGGCGAGATACGCTGACCTACGGCGACTATCTGCGCGTCCCCGAGCTTCTCTCCTTGCAAACGCGCCTCAGCACGCCCCCCGTGCATGGCGAGATGCTGTTTATGGTGGTGCAGCAGGCGCAGGAGCTCTGGTTCAAGCAGATCCTGCACGAGCTGCGGCTGGTGATCGACCTCCTGGAGGCGGACGAGCTTCCCGAGGCCACCCACGTGCTCGACCGGGTGGATAGGATCCTTCGCATGCTGGGGGACGGCGTCGAGATCCTCGAAGCTTTGCCTCCCATGGACTTTCAGGAGTTTCGCTGGCTGCTTCGCACCGCCAGCGGCTTCGAGTCCGAGCAGTTCCGGGAGCTCGAGCTCGCCTCGGGCCTCAGCGATCCTCAGTACCTGGCCATGGCCGACCGCATCGTGGACATTCCCGCGGTGCGTGCCAGGTGGCCCGTTACCCTGCACGACGCGTTCCGAGATTGCATCGCGCCGCTGGACCCCGATCCCATCGCTGCCCTCGTCCAGATCTACGCCCATCCCAGCCGTCACCCGAACCTCTACCGCCTCTGCGAGACGCTCAGCGACTACGAGCTGCGCTTCCGCGAGTGGCGCTTCCACCACGCCCAGCTGGTCATCCGCGTCATCGGCGACCGCGCCCCCGGCACGGCCGGCTCCTCCGGCGGCGCCTACCTCGACCGGACCCTCCAGTACCGCGTCTTCCCCGAGCTCTGGGAAGCACGCAACAAACTGGTTGCCGAGGTAACGCAACACTGACTCATCGGGCCAGCCTGTCCGCGAGGTATCTCCAGGCCTTCGGATAGCGGTACTCGATGGCCCCGTGGCCGGCATCGAACAGCTCGAAGACGTAGTCCACACCGATGCCGTCCAGCTTCTCGGCGAAGGCCCGCGCCCCCAGATCCAGGAAGAACTCATCGTGGGTGCCGGCGTCGATGTAGATGCCCCGCATGGTTCGCAGGGCATCGGCACGCTCCGGCGCCATTCGCACCGGGTCGAGCGCCAGCCAGCGCGCCCAGACCTCGGGACGGATCTCTCCCGTCCGTGGATCGAAGGGAAGCGTCACCGATCCATCAGGCTCGGCCGAGTAGCATGCCGCCATGCAGTACATGTTGAGGAGATTGTGGTCGGCTCGCTTCGAGGACGCGGGACGAGACCGAAAATCCTCCCAGAAGCGCTGGAAAGAGCCGCCGTAGTCATCGCGCAGCGCTCGCACCGTTGGCCCGACCTCCGGCAGATAGCAGAGCTCGAAGAGCGCGTCCCCGGCATGCGTCCCCAGCGCGCCGAAGACATCCGGCCGCAGCATCGGCACCACCATGGCGCCGTACCCGCCGGAGGATTTCCCGGTCAGCGCCCGGTGATCTCGATCCGCGAGCGTGGGGTAGAGACTGTCTACAAAGTGCGTCACCTCGTCGGCCAGGTACTCCATGTAGCGGCCGGTGCCGGGCGAGTTGAGGTACTGGCTGCCGCCCAGCGAGGTCCAGGCATCCACGAAGACGAGGATGGCCGGGGGTACATCGCGCCCAGAGAACAGAGCGTCGGCAAGCTCGGGCACGTTGGGCCGGAAGGCGGTCCGGTTCCACCACATATCCACCTGCCCCGTCAATCCCTGAATGACATAGATCACCGGAACCCGCGTGCTACCACTCGCACTCAACCCCGGCGGCAGGTACACCCACACCGGCCGTTCGTACGGATCGCCCAGCGGGTTGTCCCGCAGTGCCTCGCTCTCGATAACCTGCTGCTCAAACACTCCATTGAACGCCACCGACCACGGCTTCATACAAACACTCCTTGCGGCGCATTTCTTGTCGTCTGATTCTGCCTGTCTCGTGCTCGTCGTAGGGGCGGGCGCCCTCGCCCGCCCTCTTCTCGTGGCACCCAACAATCCCCATCGTCTATTTTGGCGGCATGGTCGACCTCGGCGGCGATCGCCACTCCATCCGCCTACGCAACTACGATTACTCCCAATCGGGCCTGTACTTCGTCACCACCTGCGCCGAAAACCGCTCTTGTCTCTTCGGCGTTGTCGACGACGGAGAAATGCATCTCAACGAGGCGGGTCGCATGGTGCAGGAGGCCTGGGAAAGCATCCCCAGATTCTGGGACGCCGAAATCGACGTCTTCGTGGTCATGCCCAACCACGTGCACGGGATCGTGGTTTTGGGGGACGCGCGCGTATCGGCGGACACAGGCAGAGGGCGGGCGAGGGCGCCCGCCCCTACGAAATCCGAGCAGGATTCGACGTTATCGACGGTGATAGGCCGGTTCAAGTCCTTCACGTCCGGCCAGCATCGAAAGGGCGTTCTGGAGCGCGGCTGGCTCCCGGTCTCCGGCACCCTGCGGCAGCGGAGCTTCTACGAGCACATCATCCGGAACGACGCAGATCTGGATCGGATACGGCTGATCCGAGCCCGTGCTGATCTCCTCTTCATCTATGACGAGCGCGGTAGGATGCTGTACGCCAATGATCCTGACCAACAACCTGCGCCTCGCCTCTATCTGGCCTACACGTCGGGCGGGTACGTAATTCGCTTTGGCCAGTCCATTTCGGATGCCACTGCTGCGCAGCTCCGGGCGATAGTTGACGAACAGCCGCCGGTTGAGGAGGCTCGCACGGTGTTGACCACCGTCTCTTCGATCCAGGACGTGCTGGGGAAACCTGCCAGACGCCGCGACGGCGGTCCCGCCTACCGCTTCCCCGAGCCGCTCTCGTGGATGGGTGCGGCTATTCAGGTCACGGCGGCCAATGTGCATCTAGCGCGGGACACGTTTCCCTGGCTCCTCACCGAGCTCGCTGAATGGTGGCCATGCTTCGCCGTCGTGCAGGACGGCGCTGCCGTCTCGGTCTGCTTCAGTTCCCGGATCGGGCCCGCAGTATGCGAGGCCGGTGTGGAAACTCTCCCGGCCTTCCGCCGGCGCGGCTACGCTGCTACGGTCACTGCCGCCTGGGCAGCAGCAATCCGGGACTCGGGCCGCACCCCGCTCTACAGTACTTCCTGGGGCAACCTCGCCTCGCAGGGCGTTGCGCGGCGCCTTGGGCTCACGATGTTCGGCGCCGATGTCGTCTGGCCGTAGTCGGCGCTCAACTTCCCGGCGTTCCGATTCTCTCCAGCGCGTCCACCATCAGATCCCAGAAGCCGTCGGACTCGAGCTTTGTCGCCACCTGGGTGTTCGGCGCCAGCCCCATGCGGCCCCGGAAATCCGTGACCGTCATCCCCGACGTCCACTTCCCCTCGGTTTCGATCGCAACGAATGCCTCTTCGACCTTCACCACCTCCGGACTGATCACCCGGGCCACGGCGCAGGGATCGTGCACCGGCGGGCCCTCGGTGAAGCCGGCTACCTCCCGATAGGTCTTCCCGAAGAAGGTCATCAGCTCGACAGCGATCCCGGCGACGGGGGTGCCAACAGCCGCTATCCGCTCCAGAACGGCCGGTGTGGCGATGGCCTGATGGGTGAGGTCGAGCGGCACCATGGTCACCGGCCAGTCCGCATCGAAGACGATCGCTGCCGCCTCCGGATCCACCAGGATGTTGAACTCCGCCGCCGGGGTCCGGTTGCCCCGGGTATAGGCACCGCCCATCAGGACCACTTCTCGCACCCGTCCCACGATACCTGGCTCCTTGCGCACCGCCATTCCGATATTGGTTAGCGGCCCCGTCGGAACCAGGGTAATGCCCCCGTCGGAGGCCATGATCCGGTCGATGATCAGATCGACGGCGTGAACCGGGGTTACCGCAACCGATGGCTCGGGAAACAGCGGGCCGTCCAGGCCGGAGACGCCGTGAATATCGGGTGCGATCACCAGCTCGCGGACCAGCGGCCGGTCGCAGCCCGCGGCGATGGGCAC
>JAICWV010000125.1 GCA_025966365.1 Chloroflexota bacterium
GAAGCCCCCGCCGTTGTCGTAGCGGCGATCGACCGCGGTCGAGGTCACGGCGAGCAGGCGGCGGACCTGGTGACGCTGCATGGCCCGGATGATGTTGGCCATGCCTTCTGAGTACATGGTGATGGGCTTGCGCCCATAGGGAACGCCCAGGACGGAGAGTACGGCGTCGGTTCCGGCAATTGCCCCGTCCACCGGGGCCGGATCGAGGACGTCTCCTCGAAAGACGGTCAGGAGAGCGTCGTGCAGAGGGAACTCCTCTGGGTGTCGGGTCACGGCCGTCACTGTATGGCCGGCGGCAAGGGCTCGTGCGGTCAGAACTCGTCCGGTGCGGCCGTTGGCGCCGAAGATCGCTAGGTTCATCAGATCTACCTCCAGTCAAGACGGTGTAATCAATCACTTGATTGACTGAACCATCCTACCTCTGAGCGGGTGGGGCCTGTCAAGCAACTGATTGAATGATATGCTGGAAGCCGATGGAAAGGGATGCCGCTGCACCGTCTCAGCCGCGCCGCCAGGCGCTCATCGAGGCCGGATACGACCAGCTGGCACAGCGAGGCTTCGAGGGCCTGCGGACGCGTGATGTGGCGGCGGCGGCCGGTGTCAACATTGCCACGCTGCACTATTACTTCCCCACCAAGGAAGCGTTGATCGGCGGCATCCTGGAACAGACCATGCAGCGCTTCCGCACTACCATCGCCCCCTCGTCCTCGCGCGGCGACCTGCTCCGCGCCCACTTTAACGGCCTCCGGCGCCTGGTTGCCGACGAGCCGGAGCTCTTCGCCGTCATGGGAGAGCTGGCCCTTCGCTCGGCGCGGGATCCCGCCATCGCCGAGATGTTTGGCAAGACCATCGAGATCTGGCATCGCACCATGCAGGGCCTCATCGCCGGTGCGGCTCGAGACGGCTCACTGGCGGGCGAATCGGATCCGGATGCACAGGCCTCCCTGGTTATCTCCGCCGTTATGGGCGCGTCCATGATTCCGCTGAACCGCCAGGCCCGGCTGGAGGCAACCTTTGGCGAGCTGGAGCGATCCCTTGGCCTCCAGCCGCCGGATTCCGAAAGGGAATGACGGGGTACCGGTGACCATGAGACGACGCGTGGCCCTCTCGCTTGCCCTCGCCGCCTGCTTCCTCCTCTCGCCGCCATTGGCCGTGGCCCAGCCGGCCCCGCTCTATGCCGGCTACTGGCACACCGACGGCACGCAGATCCTGGACGCGGCGGGAGAGACGGTGCATCTGGCCGGCGTCAACTGGTACGGCATGGATGATTCCCACTGGGTGCCCGCCGGCCTCGACGCGCAGCGCTACACCACGATCATGGACGAGGTGAAGCTCCTCGGCTACAACACCATCCGCCTGCTCATCTCCAACGAGCTGGTCGAGCGCAACCCGGTGGTCCGGGACGGGGTGAGCGCCAACCCGCAGTTTCGCGGCGAGCACGCGCTGCAGGTGCTGGATGCCATCATCGCCTACGCCGGACAGATCGGCCTCAAGATCGTCCTCGACGATCACCATAGCGCCGCGCCACCGCCGATGAAGGTCAACAACTCCTATGAGCCGCTCTGGTATACGAGGGACTATCCGGAGTCCTCCTGGATCCGCGACTGGCAGATGCTGGCGACGCGCTACCTGAACGACGATGCCGTGATCGGCTTTGACCTGCGCAATGAGCCCCACACTGGCGGGTCCGGCCCCTGGAACATCCACGCCTACCTCCATCAGGGCGCGACCTGGGGACCATATCACGGGATGGATCATCCCGCCACCGACTGGAGGCTGGCGGCGGAGCGGGCCGGCAATGCCGTCCTGGCCATCAACCCCCACCTGCTCATCTTCGTCGAGGGCGTGCAGATGTATCCCGATGCCGCCACGCCAAACGGCGTGGACGTCAGCTGGTGGGGCGGGCTGCTGACCCCGATCAAGAAGTATCCGGTGGTGCTGAACGTCCCCCATCAACTGGTCTATGAAGTCCACCAGTACGGCCCGCACAAGCAGCAGATGCCCTGGTTCAAGGACCTGTCGTACCAGGCGCAGCTCCGCGTCTGGCACGCTCAGTGGACGTTCATTCTGGACAATCCCGGCTCGTCCTATGCAGCGCCGGTCTGGCTGGGCGAGTTCGGGACGTGCACCGACGATCCGGGCTGCGTGCAGGGAAAGGCTGCTCCTCAGGCTCGCTGGCTACGAGACATCCTCCACTTCCTGAAGGACCACCCGCAGGTAGCCTGGAGCTTCTTTGCCCTCAACGGCACCAACTCCAACAACTGCGCGACCAGCAACGGGCTACTCAATGCGTCCTGGAACGGTCTCGCCAGCCTGCCCCTTCAGCGCGACCTGATGGCCGCCCAGCCCTCTCCTCCCGCGACCTCAATCCTTACCAGCGCTCCGCTCCTGCCGGGAACAGCGACAACGTGGGAGCCGCGGAGTGCCGCATCGCCGCTCTGTCAGCTGGCCTGAGGAGAGCGGCCAAACACACACTGATTCATGACCCCAGGGATGGCGACCGGCTGTGCTGTCTGAGCCAGCAAACGACGTGCCGAACCCACCGCGTCCCGCTAGAGTTGAGGGTCTCGACAATCCCCCAGGTCGCCGCACTGTCTACGCTCTACCAACGGAGGCTCTACCATGGCTGATCGATCCGCGTTGCATGTCACCTTCACCATTGACCGCGCCTGTCCTGCGCCCCCGGCCCAGGTGTTCGCCTGCTTCGTCGATCCCGGGGTCAAAGCCCGGTGGCAGGACTCAGCGGAGACAGAAGTCGTTGACGACACCAGCGACTACCTCGAGTTCGACTTCCGGGTCGGCGGGCACGAACGCTTCGCGTTCGCCGTGCATGGGGTGACGTACAGCTACGACGCCGAGTACTTCGACATCGTCCCGGATGAACGGATCGTCTACGGCTACACCATGCACGCCGATGGGAGGTCGGACTCACTCTCGACTGTAACCATCGAGCTCGCAAAGGACGGAACGGGCACGGCTCTGACCTATACAGAACAGGGCGTGTTCCTGGACAGCATCGATGACCCGGCGGACCGCGAGCGTGGGACAGCAGAGCTGCTCGATAACCTCACGCACTACCTGGCCAGACGATCTGCCAGTTGAGACCAGGTCAGTGATGAGATCGGGGTAGTCCTCTGCCAGGATGGGACTGAGTGCTCCGCAGAGCGATCCGGGAGCGTTACCCATCTGAATAACGAGACCACCGGGCCATAGCACACGGTCCGCCTCGTGGAGATCCAGTTCGGCCCACACACCGCTCACGACATCGACGGAGCTATCAGGCACTGGAAGCGCGGCTCGATCTCCGCGCACGTACTCAACTGTCTCCAACCCGGCCTCAGCTACCTTCTCTTTTCCGTAGACGATGACGGATCGGTACCATCCACCGCGTAGACGCGGCTCGCAACTACGCCGAGAGCGATGGCCGGCCGGCCCGTGCCGGCGCCAACATCACAGACAACCTGGCCACGCAGGTCTACCAATCGGTGGACTTCGGCGACAAGGGCGACAGAGGTTAGCGCGTAGCTGTGATAGAGGTCGGGATACCGACCACGTTCCCTTCGAGCCTTCCTCTTCGGGTAGCATTCGGTATGAACCGGCTTCCAGTCCCGTCCATGCATCGCCTGCCAGTCCAGTAGCACTGGACTGAGGCAGCGCACCGTTCGGCGGCCTCCGATGGACGAGGCCGTCTCTCCCGTTGCATGGCATCTGAGCTGGGCCTACGGCGGCGCATGCTCGAGGACATTGGAGGTCGTGAATGACTCCGCTTGAATACTGTCACCGGGTGCTGGCCGAGGCCGGCACCCAACTTGCTGCCACCCTACCGCCCGGGCGTGCGGGAAGGTTGCTCGCCCTCTCGCGTGTCGGGGACATGATGGCGCCCATCGGCGACTCGGTTCCGGCTGTACGGCCCGGCTGGAATCTCGCTCTCAGGGTCTGCCTGGAGCGGGAAGATGACGAAGATAGTGAACCTCCCGCCGACTCCACGGCTCTCGCCGCCTGGGCGGAGCGCTTCTTCGCCGACTGCGACCAGATCGCTCTGGCACAGCTGGCGCTGGCGCAGTGTGAGCTGGGCCGGCTCCAGCTGCAGCAGCGCGGTCCGCGCACCTTTGTTGCCTGGCCGACGAGCCGGCGCCTCTCACCCGAGCAGCGCGAGCGGGCCGACTTCGACTGGTGGTCGGCGCATACCGCGCGGCACAGTGTCCCTCAGCTGGCCGCCCTCCTCGCCGAACGGCCTGAAATGCGACCGCTTCTCGGCCATACCGGGCCCCTGTTCTCCGATGGTGCCGGACCTGTGATGAGCGACCCGTCTGTCGAGCGGTATTATCGTCGGCTCGGCCAGGTCCACGTCGCGCGCTTTGCCTGTCAGCACAGCTACCCGGCGGACGCGGCGATTGGCGGCGAGACCTTGGGCCGGTACGCCGAGATCCTGGCGCTGCTGATCGGTTGGCTGCTCTGCGAGCACGACCGGCGCGCAGCCGATGGCGGTCCGGTACCGTCGCCCTGGAACGAACCGACCGTGATCTCGGCCCTGGCTGAGGCGTTCAACGCGGACCAGCTGGTGATCGGACGCGCCCTCCAGCACTTCATCCTCGATCGCGACAACACCGCCTATCACAGCGCCCTCCCGGGTCGCGGCGCACCGCCGCTGATCCGTCTGCGCGCGGGGCAGGTGATCCCGTCGGCAGTCGGACTGTTGAGCGAGCCGCTTATCTTCCTCGCGCGTGAGCTACGTCGTCGCCACGCGGAGGAGTATCACAACAACGCTCGTCTACGCGAGGACGTCTTTCGACAGGATCTCTACCGCCTCGTCAGCGACAAACGCTTCGTCGTGAGTCCACGATCGGTCCAGCTGAGGCGGAGTGGCAAGCCACGCACCGACATCGACGCCCTGGTCTTCGACCGCAAGATGGGCGCGCTCGGCGTCTTCGAGCTGAAGGCGCAGGATCCATTCGCGGGCTCTGTCGAGGAGCGGCAGCGGCAGCGCGACAACTTCTTCCACGCCAACCGCCAGGTGTCGGCGATCCTGGAGTGGGTGCAGCGCTCAGGCCCTGACGATCTGGTGCTCCGCTTCGACGAGCGCACCGCCAGGCGATTCCACGTCCAGAAAGTCTACGTCTTCGTGCTGGGACGCTATCTGGCCCACTTCTCCGGCGGTCCCGAGCCGGATCGCCGCGCCGCCTGGGGAAGTTGGCCTCAGGTGCTCCAGATCGTCGAGGATGGTTCCCTGAACTCCGGCCGCCGCGATCCGCTCGGCACCCTCTTTGCTCGACTGCGCGACCCATCCTCTGCCGGCAGCAACGCCGACAGGCGGACGATCATGGTCGGCGATTTCCGCCTCCAAATCTTCCCCTCATTCGCCGCCGTGCGGGCGGAGGAGGATCGAGCCGTTCCACCATAGTCAGCCACACGATTGCGGGGGCCCGCAGTGGCACCAGAGTGGATTATGAGCGAGATCCAGATAGAAACCGTTGAAGATCCGTGTACCAACGCAGGCATCGCCAGATGGGCCAGCCTCAGCGGTCTGCTCACCCGGTGTGCTGGGGGCGGTCAGGCGGGCGGCTCCCAGGGTTGGAGCCAGGGGGTGGGATCCCACCCTTCCGCGGCCGCGAGCAAAGGCATGGCGGTAGCGCCGTCGATGGACTCACGGATGATGTCGGCGTGTCCGGCGTGACGGGCGGTTTCTTCGATGAGGTGGAGCAAAACCCAGCGCACTGACCAGGCGTCGACGTCGTCGGGGAACCAGGGAACACCCTTTGGGATCGGGACGAGCTGGTCCAGATCGGAGATGCCGGCGATGGCCCGCTCCGTCTCCTCGGCCACCTCGTCGGAGCGCGCGAGGATGCCCGCCAGGGTCTCGTCAGATCCCAGCCGGAAGTTAGCCATATAGTCATCCTCGTCGCCCGCCGGCTCCCGCCGGCGCTGCAGGACCAGGTCAATCCAGTACTCCTCGGTTGCCGCCACGTGCTTGATCAGGCCGCCGATGCTGAGCGTGCTCCTGGTCGGAGCCTCTCGCGCCTGGTTGTCGGTCAGCCCATAGGCGGCAAGGCGCAGGGCGGTCCGTTGCCGGGTGAGATAGCCGAGCAGGCCGGTCCGTTCGTCGGGAGTCGGGGAAACATCTCCTGGCATAGCGTTCACCTCCATCTCGGGGTCGTTGCCCAATTGAGATACCGATTCTCGCATGGAGGTGCCGGTCGAACGGGTGCCGCCCACACAGCACGGGCCGCCCATTCGCAGCCGCTTACCTCGGGCGTTGTCCTCCAGGGAGCACGGTGAGTCTGGTCACGGCGCTCCGGCGATATGCGGATTGGCGACAGTCTGCACGGCCAGTGCAGCGGTCTCATCCAGGGTCATAGCCCGGCCCTCCTGCCAGGCCACCTGCCACTCAGCCTCCCCAAGCTGCTCACGGGTTGAGATCATGGCCTTCTGGATCATGGCGTGGTTCCGCGGCGACAGAAGACGGGCCCCTGTCTTCTCCCGCACGAGCTGGGTCGCTGCGAAGAGGCGCGCGGCCCGGCTGCTCTCTCCCTCTTCGCCGGCAAGCATGGCGAGCCCTTCAAGCGCAGCGGTGATGTTGAGGGGGTCGCTCATCTGCTGGGCCATCGCGAGGTACGTCACGAGACGCGGGTGAGCCCGCTGCCGCTCACCCGTGAGGAGAGAGATGTAGGCAAGGGAGCCGGTGGCGATCATCTCCCAGACGGCATTCCCCACCGACTGGAAGATTCCCCGCGCCTCCTCTACGAGGGGGATCGCGGCCGAGAAGTCTTCCACCTCGCTCTTCGCGAGGCCCAGATCGAGCAGCGCCCGGGCCAGGTCATTGCCGCTGCCATCCGCCCGGGCACTGGACAGGCTTTCCTCGAGATACTGAGCCGCCGCGTGATGGTCCCCTCGCGCGTATGCCACCACGGCCAGAAGGCTGAGGGCACCCCTCAGATGGAACGAATCGCCATGCTCGTGGGCAAGCCGAAGAACATCCTCCATCGTGGTGACGACACGCGCATGGTCCCCCTGAATCAAGGCGAGGCCGCCGGCACTACTCAGGGCTTCTATGCGCACCGGGGCAGGAACGTCATCGGCCAGATCCAGCCCGGCTTCGAGCCACCGCCGCCCCTCGCCGTAGCGGCCGCGCGATCGCCAGTAGTATTCCAGTGCATGGGCCAATCGCAACTCCGGCTCCGCCCTGGCCAGTTGCAGGAACCGCGCGAGAGCCGCACGCAGGTTGTCACGGTCTGCTTCCAGTCGCTCCATCCATTCGTCCGCGTGCTTGCCCTGGAGCGAGGGCTCGGCATCCTCCGCCAGACGCAGGTAATAGGCGGCGTGGCAATCGCGTATCTGGTCAGCCTCGGTGCTCGCATCCAGGCGCTCCAGGGCATACTCCCGGATGGTCTCCAGCATGGAGAATCTGCGCTCGTCCTCACCCTCCTGTCGGACCAGACTCTTATCGACGAGCGATGCCATTGCCTCCAGCACCGTCAGAGTACCGTCGGTGTCGCACACGTCCTCAGCTGCCTCAAGTGTCCATCCGCCTGAAAAAACCGAGAGGCGAGCGAACAGCAGCTGCTCTTCCTGGGTCAGTAATGAGTAGCTCCAGTCGATGGCGCCGCGGAGCGTCTGCTGCTTGGCTGGTCGGTCCCGTGCTCCTCCCGTCAGGAGGGTGAGCCGACGCGACAGCCGATGAAGCAATGCCTGGGGCGGGAAGAGCTTGATCCGAGCGGCGGCCAGCTCGATGGCGAGAGGGAGGCCGTCGAGGCGCGAGCAGATCTCGGCAACGGCCGCCGCGTTCTCAGCGGTCAGAGAGAATCCCGGCCGGACCGTTCTCGCCTGCTGGGTGAACAGGGCGACCGACTCGAGCTGCGCGAGGTCATCGAGAGCAGGCAGGTCCGCCACATCGGGTGTGCGCATCGGGGGAACGGGGTATTCGTGCTCTCGTGAGAGGTGCAAGGGGATGCGGCTGGTGACAAGAACTCGCAGCTCCCGGCACCCATCAAGAAGATGGGCGACGACATCGCGGGCATCGGTGAGGTGCTCGACGTTGTCGAGGATCAGGAGGAGCTGCTTGTTTCCAAGCTGCTCGATGAGCGTCTCGCTCAGGGGTCGTTCCCCCTCTTCCTTTACACCGAACACCTGCGCCACAGCGGGCAGAACGTGGTCAGGGTGGTCGAGTGCGCTCAGATCACAGAAGAAGACGCCGTCCCGGTAGTCGTACTGCTGGGTAGTTCCGATCCGCAGCGCAAGCCTGGTCTTACCGGTACCGCCCGAGCCGGTGAGGGTGAGCAGGCGGATATGGGGGTTACGAAGGAGTGTAGTGATGGCTGCGATTTCCCCATCGCGGCCGACAAAGGGAGTGGGGTCTTCCGGCAGGTTGGTCGGATGGATATTGAGCACCGGCTGAAGCGGCGGAAGCCTGTCCGGTAGCTCCCCCTCCCCTGCAATCTGCAGAACCCGCACGGGAGCAGGGAGACCCTTCAGCGTCACATCCCCCCGGTCCACGTAGACCAATCCCTCAGTCCTACGCGCCAGGTGGACGACGCCGTCGCTCGCCAGGATCTCCCCTGCTCCTGCAATTGAGCAGAGGCGGGCGGCGAGGTTGAGTGCTCCTCCTCGATAGCCGCCTCGTAGCGGGATGGGCTCTCCCGCATCCAATCCCATGCCCACGCCCAGAGGGAGGGAGGGATCGCTGTCGGTTGCCCGTGTAAAGGCCTGCTGGAGAGCGACAGCAGCGCGTAGCGCGTTCCGGGCTGATGGAAAGGCGGCGAGCGCTTCATCGCCGCGGAGCTCGATGATTTCACCGTTGTGCTGACCTATCACTTCGTCGCACAGTGCGGCGAAACGATCTGCCAGGCGCGCCGCTCCTTCGTCTCCCTGCTCGACCGTGAAGCGTGTGTAGCCGCGCACGTCGGCGATCAGGAAGGTGAGAAGGGAAGAGTCCGCCTGACGCTCTTTGTCCTGACCCATGTCAACCGCCCCTGACATTCGCGGTCGCCCCCGCACCATGTAACGATCAAGGGTAGGGCGCCCACACCAGACCGTCAAGTTCCAGGGGAGCCGACTCACGATTTTGCAGTAGGGGCGCTATGCAATCGCGAGCCTGAGGTGTCGGGGCGATGTGCAAACGCGGGCCTGAGATGTGGGGCCGATGTGCACTCGCTGGATTGGATGCACGGGGGACGTGCACTCGCTGGATTGGATGGGGCGATTTTCAAACGTGGGCCTGAAATGTAGGGGCGATGTGCAATCGCCCGCTGTGCCTCAGCACAGCTTCCGGTGCCCGCCACCCAGGGCTATGGGTCTCGGGAACAGGCGAGTCTTTCCGGGTCCCCGCCGCAGCGAGTGGAACCGGGGGGATCGGCCCCGACCACACCTGTGACGCAACCGCATACTCTGGAGATGCATGCACCAAAGCCGCTCTGTGGAGCGGCGGGCGATTGCACATCGCCCCTACATTTCAGCCGATTGCACATCGCCCCTACATCTCCAACCCAGTTGGCACATCGGCCGGAGCACGGCGATTGCACATCGCCCCGACCCCTCCAACCTCACCGCTGCAACAACTTGGGCTGCACCCGTTCCAGCGACGGACACATCCAATCTTTCTGGACACACCACTGGTCCAACGACCTTGAGGTGATCTGGACGCAGCGGCAGCGGCTTCAACCTTCAACGACTTCACCGTGGTGGACTTCAATCAACGCGGTCTTCGCGCCCACGAGCGAGCCGGATTCCAGGTCACAGTGCGCAGACGCCAGGCATTTCGGCTCGGCGAGAAGCTCTATGATCTCGTCACCATGGAATGTCTTGCGCCAGAGTTCGAGAGCTAGGTCATGCTGCTGGATACAGCACCCCGCCCTCTCGTAGGGCGTGATATAGCGTCGTGCCCGTGCGGTGACCGCGTTACGACCCGTGTCGGGCCGCGTCTGCTGCCTGAGCCAGTCCCGTGAGTGTCGCGAAGAACTGAGGTGACTGGCCGATGAAGAGGCCGCCATTGGTCAGAGCCCTGAGGGCACCCATGGCGGCGCCCGTTGTGTCGGTGGGGCGGATGATCGATACCGGCGGGAACTTGCGGTCAAGAAATACCGTCGGCTCGGGCATGATCAGGTTGGTCTGGAAGTCCTCTCCACCAAATGGAGGGGAATTCAGGTCGGGAAAGGCCAGCCCGTTGGTCGGGTCGGTCAGGGGAGGGGCGTTCCCTGCCTTGTCCTGCCATGTCTGGAAGTGGGCGGTTTCGGTAGGGCCGATGCTGAGCAGGATCCGCAACACTTCCGGGTGGGTGACGCGCTGCGCCAGCGATGGATAGAGGCTGGTGCCTCCCTGCTCGATAAAGGCGAAGTGGAAGCCCGCGGTATTGGCGATGGCCTGGAGATGGGTTGAGGGGGTGGTGTCGGTCGATCCATCGAGATCGGCGCTGTTCCGCGGTATCGCGGGAAACTGCCCGGCAGCCAGACCTGGAACTGCCGGCGGGAAGCTGTCGCCGAGGTCTGGGTTCTTGGTGCGGCTGCGGTACCGGGTCCACCAGGTGGTGTCCACGGTGAGCTGCATGAGGTTGGTGAGCCGGCCAATTTGCTGGGCTCCGGGCGCCGTGCTGCTCGGCAGGGTGCGAAACTGATCGAGGTTGACCGGCGTGGCGCCTTTCGACACCAGATAGGCGTTGATGAAGGTGAAGTGTGAGATCTCGTCTTCCGTATTGTCGTGGACGTATTGAGCCATGTCCCCGTCCAGCACCGACAGCGCCGCGGTGTACGCGGGATTCCCGCTCCCGCCGGGGACCTCGCTGTCTGGAATGCCGCCGAGCTCGTTGTACTGC
>JAICWV010000180.1 GCA_025966365.1 Chloroflexota bacterium
GCAGCAAGCAATGTGGCAGGCGGGGCCGGTTCTCTCACTGGCGCTTGCGTTTGGCGCGGCGCTTGCCTCGTATTTCGTGGTCGAGAAGCCAATCCGACGGATTGGCCGCGCCTATGCTCGGCGCGTGACGGCCACTGTGTCGGGCACTGCGCTTCCCGTCACTGCTCCGTCTCTGGCCTTGGAGCAATGACCGGATGCGCTGCACCGCCGGCGCGAGCGCGGACACACATGTCGCACCGCGGCAATACCCCTACGCCTCTCCCGTGGCCGCAGCAACACCTCGCACCCGGGGCTTCCAGTTCTTCAGCATGAGAATGGGGCTCTCGACATAACGCCAACTGAGCCACGCCGCGCCAAGCGACAACGGCGCCCACGTCGCGAATCCTAGCCATCCAAACCGCACCGACCAGTACAAGAGCGGCAAATGGAACAGGTAGAGCGCATAGCTCAATCGCCCGAACAGCCGCAAGATGCCCCACGACAGAAGCTCCGCTGCTCTCGCCTGGCATGCTGCGACGACTACCAGGGCCGCGGATGCAACACCTGCCGCGCTATAGCCGATCACCACGACCGGCGGTGCAAGCGTGTAGGCGTGGGATGGAAGCGTGGAAAGAACGGCAACAATGCTTGCGGCCAGGAAGGCTGGTCTGGCCCAATGGCTCAACGACGTCAGGCCGGCCGGCTGCCGGATCATGACGGCAACGGCGGCACCGGCTGCCAGGCCATCGAGGCGCAGCGGCGTCGCGGCCCAGATGCTGACCAGAGGCATTCCACCAAGAATCGCGATCGCCCGCAGGACCGGCTCGGCAATCACGATGACGATGCAGGATCGCAGAATGGCGCGAGGTGAAAGAGCCAGAACGACGAGCGGCCACACCGCATAGAACTGTTCCTCGATGCCCAGCGACCACGTCACGGCCAGCGAGGCCGGGAGTTGAACGTGAGGGTGGGAGACCCGTACCCAGTTGGCGAGATGGAGCCAGAACCAGGGCGCCGACCCGCCGAGGCCTCCGGTGACGATCACCGTCGTGGCGAGGATGCCATAGTACAGCGGCAAGATACGCAGCGCGCGCCGCCAATAGAACCGCCGGAAATAGCCTTCCTGGGCCCTGGAGTCCAGCAGTCCGCCGGTAATCAGGAACCCGGAAAGCACGAAGAATAGATCGACTCCAGTGTTCCCGTACGAGGCGATCCAGACAAGAGACGCGAGCCTTGCGTCGAGAGCCGGGGCCATCTGGCCCGCGTGTAAGCCCATAACCGCGATGATCGCAATGCCGCGCACACCGTCGAGCGCCGGAACCCTGTCGTGATTCATTCCGCCACTCTACGCAAGCACGACGCTGCTGTCCATAGGTCGAAGGACCACCGATGCCCGGCCTCGCGGGCTCTGTCACGAATCGAGCATGCAGGATGAGGAGCGCCGGATGGTTGACGAAATGCGCTTTATGTACGCCAACCCTGGTAAAATAGCCAGGTGGCGCTATACCTGCGCTGCGATGTGGGACTGGTAGGAGGTCGGGGTGGTCAACCCGAAGATGCTCAAGCAGCTTGAGCAGATGCAAGCGAACATGATGAAGGCCCAGGAAGAGCTGGGTCAGGCCACGGTCGAGGGCTCGGCCGGCGGCGGGGCCGTGGTCGTGGTCATGAACGGCCATCAGGAAGTTGAGACTGTCACCATCGACCCCGAATTTGTCGATCCCGAGGACGTGGAGACGCTCCAGGACGCGGTTCTGGCCGCCATCAACGACGCCCAGAAGAAGGCGCAGGATTTGATCCAGCAGAAGATGGGCGCCGCCACCGGCGGACTGGGCGGCGGGCTCGGCCTGCCCGGTTTTTAGAGACGGACCGAACGGATACATGTCGGTAACGGCGAAGCCCATTACGCGTGTCGTGGACGAGCTGTCCCGCCTGCCGGGCATCGGGCCCAAGACGGCGCAGCGGCTGACCTATTTCCTGCTGCGTGCCCCCGCCGAACAGGCGGAGGCGCTGGCCGAGGCGGTGCTGGAGCTCAAGCGAAACGTGGTACTCTGCGAGCGCTGCTTCAACATCACCGACCGCACTCCTTGCGAGATCTGCAGCAACGGGGAGCGTGAGGCGTCACACATCTGTGTGGTGGAGGAGCCGCTGGACGTGGTTGCCATCGAGCGAACCGGGCAGTACAGGGGGACGTATCATGTGCTGCACGGAGCTATCTCACCCATCGAGGGCATCGGTCCCGACGAACTGAAGATCCGGGAGCTTCTGGGACGCCTGCAGTCGGCGCAGGTGGAGGAGATCATCCTGGCCACCAATCCCAACCTGGAGGGTGACGCCACCGCCATGTACCTGACCCGGCTGCTGCAGCCGCTGGGCATTACCGTGACCCGGCTGGCCCGAGGCCTGCCGGTTGGCGGAGACCTGGAATACGCCGACGAGATAACCCTGAGTAACGCACTGGCCGGACGGAGCCAGATCTAGGAGGAAGCATTGGCAGTAAAGATTCGACTGCGCCGTGTTGGCGCCAAGCACCAGCCCAGCTATCGCATCGTGGTGGCGGACTCGCGCTCCCCGCGTGACGGACGCTTTATCGATCAGGTGGGCACCTATAACCCGCGAACCAACCCCGCCACCGTGACCATCAACCGCGACAAGGCCGTCGACTGGCTGCGCAAGGGTGCACAGCCCACCGAGACCGTGGAGATCCTGCTGAAAAAGGCGAGCATCATCCCCAGCGAGGTCCGCAAGGGTGAGGCGCCGGCCGGAGCCGGAATCTACGCGCAGGGGCCGGAGCAGAAGGCTCAGACATACATGCCGCCTCCCGCACCCGCTGCGGCGCCGGAAGCCACTGCCCAGCCTGCCGCGGCGGTCCCTGATAGTGCCGAAGAGGCAGCGGCCGAGGCTGACGGAACCACGACGCCTCAGCCCGTTGCGGCGCCCGCACCGCAGGTAGGAGATGTGGTGGCGGAGGTGATCCCTGTTGAGCCGGGCGAGGACGTGACCATCGTGGTCGAGCCGAGCGAGATTCCGCTGGAGGAAGCGGGGGAATGACCCGCGAGCTGATCGAGTATGTGGCCCGGTCGCTGGTCGATCATCCCGAGGAGATGACGCTGACCGAGATCGAGGAGGACGGAATGACCGTCTATCAGCTCCACGTCTCACCGCGGGACATGGGAAAGGTGATCGGCAGGCGCGGACGCGTGGCCCGTGCCATCCGCACTCTTCTCAAGGTCTCCGCGATTCAGCAGCAGAAGCGAGCCGTCCTCGAGATCGACTGATCCACCTCCCATGACCGACGAATGGATGCTGATCGGCCGGATCGCCGGCCCCTTTGGCGTGCGCGGGGAGATCAAGGTTGACCCGCTCACGGACTTTCCGGATCGCTTCCAGACCCTCGATTCCGTCTACGTCGGCCCGGGGCACGATGCCCATACCGTCGAGCGTGCCCGCAAGCACCAGGGGCAGATCCTGCTTAGCCTCGAAGGCATCAGCTCACCCGAAGCGGTGCGCGAGCTCCGCGGCGCCGAAATCTTCGTCCCGCGCTCCCAGGCTGCTCCGCTGCCTCCCGGGCATTTCTATCTGGAGGACGCCGTGGGCCTGACGGTGCAAACCACCGACGGCAAGGATCTGGGCACGGTGACCGACATCCTCAGGACCGGCAGCAATGAGGTCTTCGTGGTGGGCACGGGCAATGACGCTCTTCTCATCCCCGTCATCAAAGATGCCGTGACCGAGCTGAATCTGGACGAGCGCCGGGTGGTGGTAGAGCCGTGGGTTCTGGAGCAGGAATAGCAGCCGTTTCCGTGACTGCGCCGCTGGTCGAGATTGTCGTAGCCGAGGGCTTTAGCCCGCAGTCACGCGCATCGTACGGTTCTTCCACCATCGTCCGGCGCCCGAACAGACCACCGGAGATCGAGGGGGAAGAGGGTAGTGAGGATGCCGGACTAAAGTCCTGCCCTACGAGAGTGGCCCACTGCGTGCATAGGTCGGTAGGGGCCGCGCCCCCGGTCCCGGCCAGCCAATTCCCGGTCCCCTCGATCTCCCGCCGGAACACGGAGATTCCGGTTACAGGGTCATCATCCGGAGGTTTCATGGAGCACCAGGGATACCCCGGCGCGGCCGCAGCGGAACCGTGTTACATGGGCGGGAAGTCCGCCACCGACCCGGAGAGACACGGTCATGTCTTCTAACTTCCGGGTGGATGTAATCACGCTATTTCCGCCGCTGTTTGAGAGCTGGCTGCAGCAGGGCGTGGTCTCGCGGGCCGTCGAGCGCGGGATCGTGGAGATCAATCTGGTGAATCTGCGCCCATTCGGGATCGGACGGCACCAGATTACCGACGATTACCCCTTTGGTGGCGGGCCGGGGATGGTGCTCAAGCCGGAGCCACTGTACGCGGCGGTGGAATCGCTGGAGCTGGGCGAGGACGTACCCGTCATCCTGATGAGCCCGCGCGGCCGGCGCTTCGACCAGCAGGTCGCCGCCGGGCTGGCGACGCTGGACCGTCTGGTGCTGATCGCCGGCCACTACGAGGGGGTGGACCAGCGGGTGATCGACGAGCTGGTGACGGATGAGCTTTCTATCGGCGACTACGTCCTCTCCTCGGGCGAGCTGGCGGCCATGGTGGTGTGCGATTGCGTCGCGCGCTTGCTGCCCGGCGCCCTGGCGGAGGGATCGGCGGCAGACGAGTCCTTCTCCCAGGGGCTGCTGGAGTACCCGCAGTACACGCGGCCGGCCACGTTTCGGGGCACCGAGGTGCCGCCGGTGCTGCTCTCCGGCCACCACGGCGAGGTGGAGAAGTGGCGGCGAGAGCGGGCGCTGGAGCTGACCCGCGAGCGGCGCCCCGATCTGCTGCCGCCGGAGCCGAAGACCGGTGAGAGAACGCCAGAATAGCCGGGGATCGTGTATCATCACGTGGGCCGGGTCCATGCAAACATGGTCGTCTGTGCCCATTTTTTACCTGACTACAACGAGGGAATCGGGAACGGAGAAAGGGAACATTGGAAGACCGCGGAAGAGACTTCGAAGGCATGCTGAAGCGTTGGAAGCGCAATTCGCAGAGTGTAGTAGCTGAGTTCAAGCGCAGGCGCTTCTATCAGCCGCCGTCGGAGCAGCGGCGCCTGGCCAAGGCCAAGGCCGAAAAGCGCGCCCGCCGCGCGCAGATGAAGCGCGAGCGGATGGAGCGCCGGAACGGCTAGGGCGGACGGAGATGAAGAATCGCATCTCCGTGACGGTCAATGGGCAGCAGCGCGCGGCCGAGGTTGAGCCGCGCACGCTTCTGGTCCACTTTCTTCGAGACTCCCTTCGGCTGACGGGCACACACGTCGGCTGCGACACCACCAGCTGTGGCGCCTGCACGGTGCTGCTGGACGGCCAGGCGGTGAAGTCCTGCACGGTGCTGGCGGTCCAGGCGGATGGGCATGCGGTGACGACTATCGAGGGCGTCGCCACCGATGGGAAGCTGCACCCTGTGCAGGAGGCCTTCTGGAACGAGCACGGGCTGCAGTGCGGCTTTTGCACGCCGGGGATGATCATGGCCTCGATTGCCCTGCTCGATCGCCTTCCCCGGCCCACCGACGATCAAATTCGGTCCGGCCTGGAAGGGAACCTGTGCCGCTGCACGGGCTACGAGAACATCGTCAAGGCGGTGCGTGTGGCCTCGGGCCAGACCGCCACGCCGTAACGCAGAAGGAGGGGCCATGATCCCGGCCGCATTCGACTACGCGGCGCCCACATCCCTGGAGGAAGCGATCTCGCTGCTCCAGCAGCACGGGGACGAGGCCAAGCTGCTGGCCGGCGGCCAC
>JAICWV010000029.1 GCA_025966365.1 Chloroflexota bacterium
CCTGGAGGCGATCCGGATGACCAATTCCAACATTCGCTTCTACCAGGCCAGCAGTAGCGAGATGTTCGGAAAAGTGCGTCAGACGCCGCAAAACGAAGTTACCCCTTTTTACCCGAGGTCGCCGTACGGGGTGGCCAAGGTGTATGGTCACTATCTGACTGTCAACTACCGAGAGAGCTACGGCATGTATGCCGTCAGCGGCATCCTCTTTAATCACGAATCACCCCGGCGTGGGCTGGAGTTCTTCCCGCGCAAAGTCAGCGACAGCGTGGCCCGCATCGCTCTGGGACTCACCGATCGGCTGACGGTGGGCAATCTCGATGCCAGCCGCGACTGGGGCTATGCCGGGGATTACGTGCGCGCCATGTGGATGATGCTCCAGCAGCAGGAGCCACAGGACTTTGTGGTGGGCACCGGGGAATCCCACACCTGCCGGGAGTTCATCGATATTGCCTTCGCGCATGTCGGTCTCGATCCTGACGGCTATCTCCAGCCCGACCCCACCCTCCTGCGCCCGGCCGAGGTCGATCATCTCGTTGCCGATGCGTCCAGGGCCCGAGACGTCCTCGGCTGGCAGCCGACCGTCTCTTTTCCGGACCTGGTCCGGCTCATGGTCGATGCCGACCTCGCCAAACTGGGAGGGCAGCTGACGGCCGCTGTGTAGCGGGTGGAGGGCTGCCAGTGAGCACATCGTAGAATCCGGGGGTGGAGCACCTTCGACACACCGGGAGGAAGTACTGATGGCGACCGCGGCAGAAGGCGTTAGCCCTATTAAGTTCGGGACGGATGGGTGGCGCGGAGCCATCGCGGATAACTACACCTTCGACAACGTTCGAATCGTGTCGCAGGCAACCGCAAATTACCTGCAGGGAAACGGTCAGGCGGCCGACGGTCTCGTGGTGGGGTACGACATGCGATTTGCGTCAGAGTTTTTCGCCGCTGCGACCGCCGAAGTACTTTCAGCCAACGGCATCCGGGTGCGATTGACGCAGACTGCTGCCTCCACTCCCGCAGTCGCCTATTCCATCCTGACGAATCACTCGGCCGGGGCAGCCATGATAACCGCCAGTCACAACCCCTGGACCGACAACGGCTACAAATACAAGCCGGAATATGCCGGCTCGGCGGACCCAGAGGTGATTGAGGCCCTCGAGTCCCAGGCCACTCAGGTGTATCGGACCGGAGCGGTCAAGCGGAAGAGCCTGGCAGAGGCTCTCCGGGCCGGCGAGGTCGAGTACTTTGATGCCGCTCCCATCTACTTGAAGCGCCTGGGAGAAATGATTGATCTCGATCGTTTGAAGGGGTCGGGCAGGAAGGTCGTCGTAGATCCCATGTACGGCTCCGGTATGTCGTACTTCCCGCGCCTTCTGAGTGGCGGATCGCTGCAGTTGTGGGAGATCAACGCGGAACGCAATCCGTACTTCGGCGGGGTCAACCCGGAACCCATCGCCCCGAACCTTGGAAAGCTCATGGCGGCGGTGCCACAGCGGGGGGCAGACGCGGGGATCGCAGTCGACGGAGACGCGGATCGGGTGGGACTGGTCGACGAGAAGGGGACGTTTATCAACCAGCTCCAGGTCTTTGGGCTCCTGATCAACTACCTCCTGGAGAAGCGCGGGTGGCGCGGACCGATTATCAAGTCCGTCAGCACAACCTCCATGGCCAATCGGCTCGGCGAAAAATACGGGGTGCCGGTTATCGAGACGCCGGTCGGCTTCAAGTACATCGGACCCGAGTTCCGGGCTCGGAATGCCATCATCGGCGGCGAGGAGAGCGGGGGCTACGCCTTCCGGGGACATATCCCCGAGCGCGACGGCGTCCTCGCCGGGCTGTATCTGCTCGACATGCTCATTGACTACGACATGCCTATGTCGTCGATCGTTGAGCATTTGCAGGAGGTCGCGGGGCCGTCCTACTACGACCGGATTGATATCCGCTTCGCCCCGGAAAAGCGTGCGGAAGTCCTATCCCGTTTTGCCGGCGAGCATCCGTCCTCGATCGCCGGAGAGGCAGTCCAGTCCGTCCAGACGTTGGACGGCTACAAGTACTTCCTGGCCGACGGCAGTTGGCTCCTGGTGCGCGCGTCGGGAACGGAGCCGCTTATCCGCCTGTACACCGAGGCGCGAAGCCCGGACGAGGCCCAGAAGATCCTCCAGGCCGGCAAGGAGATGGCCGGGCTGAGTTAGTGGTGGGCCAGGGCCGACTCTATCTCAGGCCGCCTCTTTCCCTCTAGCGCGGAAGTGGATCCGAATGGGCGTGCCGAAAAAGCCGAAGGCTTCGCGGATGCGATTTTCCAGAAAGCGCTCGAACGAAAAGTGTACGTTCGCCGGGTCATTGACCTTTGCCACGAAGGTGGGCGGATCAATTGCCACCTGAGTGATATAGAACAACTTCACCAGCTTCCCGCCGCGTGAGGTCGGCGGGAAGTCCGCCAGAGCGCGGCGAACAGCTTCATTGAGCACCCCCGTCGGGATGCGCTTCTGCCGCTCCTGATGGATCTTCAACGCCATGTCCACCACCTGGCTGACACGCTGACCAGTTTTGGCCGAGATAAAGACGATCGGCACAAAGGGCAGGAACTTCAACTCTTCTCGCACCAATCGCTCGTAGTGGCTCATGGTGTGACTCTCCTTGTGAACCAGGTCCCACTTGTTCACGGCCACGACCAGCCCCTTGGCCTGCTCCGCTACAAAACCGGCCACGTGCGCGTCCTGTGCGGCCACCGGTTCGGTGGCGTCGATCACCAGAACCGCCACGTCCGCACGGTCAATGGCCCGCATCGCCCGCAACACGCTGTACTTCTCGATTCCTCGCTGGATCTTCCCGCGCCGTCTTATTCCGGCGGTGTCAACCAGGGTCACGGGCTCCCCGTTGTAATACAGGGTGGTGTCCACCGCGTCTCGGGTGGTCCCGGGGATGTCCGACACGACCGTTCGCTTCTCGCCGAGAAGTTCGTTGACCAACGACGACTTTCCCACGTTCGGGCGACCGACAATGGCAACCCTGGTCACTCCCTGAGTTTCCTCTTCCTCGACGAGTGGAGGCAGGTCCAGGTCAATGCGGTCCAGCAAGTCGCCCATGTTGAGGCCACGGTGCGCGGAAACCGCAAGGGGCTCTTCCATGCCCAGGGCGTGAAACTCGACCGCGTGGCCCTCCCGCCCGACGTTGTCCAACTTGTTCACCACCAGGATGATTGGCTTGTCGGTCCGCCGTAACAGGTCGGCGATCTCTTCGTCCACCGGCGTGATGCCGGTCCGCCCGTCCACTACGAAGACGATTACGTCTGCCTCGTCGATCGCCACCTGCGCCTGCTCAACGACACTCTCCGCGATGGGTTCATCTGCTTCCGGCACGATCCCGCCGGTATCCACGACGGCGACCTGGCGCCCCCTCCATTCGTACTCGCCATACAGCCGGTCGCGTGTGGTGCCCGGCAAGTCTTCGACGATGGCCACGCGCTCTCCCACGAGCCGGTTGAACAGGGTGGATTTTCCCACATTGGGTCGGCCGACCAGGGCAACCAGCGGTTTAGCCACGATTCCGCTCTTCCCCTTTCACCGCGTGCCCCGCGATATCCCGGACAACATCAAGCGCCTGTTCGACGCACTGCTCCGGTGTCAGCAGGCCCGTGTCGATTTCAATAGCGGGCTCAGGACGCTTGAGCGGCGACACCGAGCGGCCGGTATCCTGTGCATCTCTCTCCATAATCTGTCTCTCTGCCTCTGCAAGGGATAGGCCAGAGGTGCCGGGCAAGTGCTCGGCCAGCCGTCGTCTGGCTCGCTCCGCGGGGGACGCCACGATCCAAAGCTTCACGTCGGCGTCGGGCAGCACGACGGTCCCGATGTCTCGGCCGACCATCACGATGCACCGACCAAGAGCCATCTCTCTCTGCCGGACAACAAGCTCCCGGCGCACCGCCGCGTGAGCCGAGACGATGGACACCGCGGCATCCACGGCGCGCGACCGCAGCTGTTCGTCCGGGGGACGGCCGTTGATCAGCAGGGAGTTGCCCTGCCCGCCAAGGGCAAACGTCGTGGAGCGAGTCAGCGCGGCGAGCGACGGCCCGTCGTCCGGTCGCAGTCCCTGCTGGATGGCCAGCCACGTAATTGCCCGGTACATCAACCCAGTATCCAGATAGGCACAACCAAGAGCCGAGGACAGTCCCTTTCCCACGGTTGTCTTGCCGGACCCGGCCGGGCCGTCGATACTAACCTGGATCCCCAGAGCGTGGGCCGCTGCGCGCAATGCGACGTCGGGCGATATCACGAAGCTCCTCAACTTCCGGTCCCGTCAAATCTCGCCATGACCCTTCGGGCAGCGCTCCGAGCGCGATTGGCCCGATCCGGACTCGCTGCAGGGCGAGAACCGGATAGCCAACTTCCCTCGCCATCAGGCGAATCTGACGCTTCTTTCCTTCAATGACGCTGATAGACAGCCAGCTGTTCCCCCTATCATCGCCGATCCGCCGCACGTCCGCGGGGGCAGTAACGGCCCCGTCAGGAAGCCTCACGCCGTGACGAAGGCGATCCAGCACCTGCTCGTCCGGCCGTCCGCGCACCAGGACGCGATACTCCTTCACAATCCGGTAGCGAGGGTGGGTCACCAGGTTTGCCCACTCACCGTCATCCGTCACGAAAAGCAGCCCCGACGTCTCCTTGTCGAGACGACCCACCGGGAACAGTCGTCGATCTCCGGGAAGTAGCCTCGTTACCGTCCGCTCTCCATGCGTGCTGCGCAGGCTGGTCACATAGCCCGGCGGCTTGTGTAGCGCGATGTACACATGAGGCAGCGTTGCGTCGACAACCCTACCATTGACCTTGATCTCGTCAGTCTCGGGATCGGCCAGGTCCCCGATCGTCGCGCGGGTGCCGTTTACGTACACGGCTCCCGCCGCGATCAGTTCTTCCGCCCCCCTACGAGATGCGAGGCCGGCACCCGCAATGATCTTTTGCAGACGTTCTGGTGGCATGGCTTCCACTCCACCCTATAGTGTCAACCTTGATCGGCATACTTGGCGAATGGTCCAATCTCTGACCAAGGATCCTTTCACGAGTCAACTGTTCTTGCACTTGTGGAAACAGGTTGAATACAAGGCCGGGCCCCCTCGCGCACGCCTTTGTGGGGCAGGCCTTCAGTCCGGACGCACCCCGCACGTGCCTTTCCCCCTCGATTCTTGCTGGCCTGGTCATGCATGCCGACACGTCCGCGGAAACACACAGTGCGCCGGACTGCGGGCTAAAGCCCTCGGCTACAGACGCTCCGCACCCGGCGACGATCGATCTGGTAGGGGCCGGGCCCCTTGTCCCGGCCCACGTGTTCCCGTGTCGTCAGCACACCCTTCCGGGCACCCGCGGCAGCGGGCGGAACCGGGGGCGGCCACTGCCGGCGGCTCAGATATCGGCAGCCGAGGGCTTTAGCCCGCGGTCCCCGCGCCTGTCCCGGCCCGCCTCGATCGCCGCCACCGCTCCGGCGGCGTCGGCAGAGTTACCCGATGGAACGGTTGCAGGAGGTGCCGAGCCGTCACCCTCCCCTCACCCTGCAATGTCAGCGTGAAATTGGGATCCGATGCTACTCTTGGACAAAGCACGAGAGACGAGGTTCGCATGGAAGCAAGTGACTACAAGGGCCGCAAGGCTCCGTACGCGCCCGTATCTGCTTTCGTCGAATTTTTGGACAAGATGACGGATAAGTCAGTGCCGGCGCGAGTAGACCGTGCATTCCTCCAGAAGCTCAACGTGGGCCTGGGCAACGAATGGGCCCTGCTCAGCGCGCTCAAGTTTCTCGGCATCATCGATGCCCAGGGCGCACCGACCACGGCGTACCGTCACCTGCTTGATGCCGGCCGACGGCAAGAGACTTTGCGAGCCCTGGTGGACGTGGCGTACGCGCCCCTGCTGGAGATGGGCGGGACGAGCATGGACAACCGCGACCTGGCCAACTATTTTCGCGTGGCCAGCTCACCCTCGCAAGCAAAGAACGCGGCCCGCTTCTTCCGGTCGGTGGTCCAGCTTGCGGGGGAACCAGTCTCGCGGGCGGAGCCGCGCCGCCAGTTGTCCCAGAGCCCAGAGGCAAACGGAGAACCCGCTCGCCGGGTCGCCCCGAATTCGTCTGGGGACCGCGACACGATCCTGGCGGAAGCGAAGGCGCGCCTGCTTGAAAAACTGCCGGCGCCCGACCCGAAGTGGTCGGCGGCCGAGTACGCGGCCATTATGGATCGCTTCCTCGAGATC
Source organism: Chloroflexota bacterium (assembly GCA_025966365.1). Taxonomy (GTDB): domain Bacteria; phylum Chloroflexota; class UBA5177; order UBA5177; family UBA5177; genus JAICWV01. The sequence continues at coordinate 6,231 of JAICWV010000029.1, forward strand.
CTCCGGCACCTCGACGCTTAGTACCGCGTCCCAGGGCCCTGACTTTCGCGCCCCCGGCCCGGCCACCTCCTTCGCCTTGCCTGTCGTGCGGAAATCCGAGGCCTTGCGCAAATGCTCAAGTCCACTTGATGAACGGATGTTCGTCTTGGCATGAATTGTGCACCCGTGTACAATCGCGTCAGATCTACGAGAGCCGCGCTTCCCATAGTCGGGCCGCCGGCCTCCCTGTCCGAAAGGAGAGTTCCTGCCATGCACGAGCACGTCCAACAGTCCGTCCGCGACCTGGTTCGCGACCTGGAACAGCGGGGGTACGACCGCGAATCGGCGCTCAAACTGCTCATGGACATGGTGGACCGGCAGAACTTCCTTCCGCCAAAGGCCTCCCGGCCGAGCGGTCTGTCCCGGCGAAAAGACGTGTAAAGGCCGGCCCGGTGCCTGTACTATGAACGAAACTCCGTGCGGAGGCTGAGCGTGCCCGGAATCGACGCTATCGTCGCTGAAGCAAACGCCCGACTCGAGGACAAGAACGCCGCCCGTGACCGCGCGCTCTCCGACTCTCGCCGGGTAGTTCGACACGCGGCAACCGGGATCCGGGCGTTGCATCGGGGCGAGTACGATGCGGCCGGGACGGAGCTGGGCGCGGGCCGAGACATGGTCATGGCGACCAAGCGCGAACTGCAGGCGTACCCGGATCTCTATTGGGCTGGATATGTCCAGGACGCCCAGAAGGAAGTCGCCGAGGCATCGATCGCCGCGGCCATGATCCAGGGACGTGACATCCCCGGCCCTCGCGAAATTGGGGTCGAGGACGCTCCGTACCTCAACGGCTTGGCCGAAGCCGCCAGCGAAATGCGGCGCTATATCCTCGACATCATCCGGCGCGGCGACCTGAACCAGATGGTCGAGGCGGAGCGCGTCCTGCAGGTGATGGATAACGTCTACACCAACCTGACCACCGTCGACTTCTCCGATTCCATTACCGGCGGCCTGCGCCGCACCACTGACGCTCTGCGCGCCGTCCTTGAGCGTACCCGCGGTGATCTGACCATAAGCCTCCGCCAGTCCGAGCTTGCGCGTGCCTTGCGCGACCGAACTGGATAACGTCCAAGATCGTTTTCAACAGGTGCTGTTGATACAAGTAGTCCAAGGCACTTGTAGTCCGCTACTCTAAAACTTCGACGATCCATACCTCCCACCTCCAGAGGAAGGTATCCGTGTCCGACCCGTTCGTTCACCTGCACGCCCATTGCGAGTACTCGTTGCTCGATGGCCTCGGCCGCGTCGGCGACCTGGTCACGGCGGCGGCCTCGATGGACATGCCCGCCCTGGCCCTCACCGACCACGGAACCATGTTCGGTGCCATCGAGTTCTACCAGAAGGCCAGGGACAAGGGCGTGAAGCCCATCATCGGCTGCGAGGTCTATCTGGCTGATCGGCCACTCGGCGAGCGCGCCGGTTCCGACGCCAAGAACTACCACCTCGTCCTCCTGGCGCAGAACGAGGTTGGCTACCGCAACCTCATCCACATGACCACCGAGGCACAGCTCCGCGGCTTTTACCGGAAGCCCCGCATCGATCACAACCTGCTCGCGGCTCATTCGGACGGCCTCATCTGTCTCTCCGGCTGCGCCAGCTCGGAGCTGGCGTCCATCATCCTCGGCGGAGATCTCGCGGCCGCCGAGGAAAAGGCCGACTGGTACCGACAGGTCTTCAGGGACCGCTACTATCTGGAGCTCCAGTATCACGATCTTGACTTTCAGGTGCAGATCAACCAGGGCGTTGTCCATCTCAGTCAGAAACTTGGACTGCCGCTGGTCGCCACGAACGACGTTCACTACGTCGAAGCCCGCCACGCGGCTGCCCACGAGATTCTCCTCTGCGTCCAGACTCAGACCACCCTGGCCGATCCCAAGCGAATGCGGCTAGGATCCCACGAGTTCTACTTGAAATCGGCGGAAGAGATGCAGCGGCTCTTCGGCTCGTATCCCGGCGCCCTCCGCAATACCCTGGAGGTCGCCGAACGATGCAACCTTGAGCTGACCTTCGGGCGACCTCAGTTGCCGGAGGTGGAAGTGCCGGACGGGCTGACATCGGAGGGCTACCTCCGCCGCCTCTGCCACGAGGGCCTCGCCCGCCGCTATGTGGATGTCACTCCGGCAATCCGCGATCGACTCGAGTATGAGCTTTCGGTCATCGAGAAGACCGGTTTTCTCGATTACTTCCTGCTTGTCTACGACGTGATGCGCTTCGCTCGGGAGTCAGGGATACCGGTCGGGCCCGGGCGCGGAAGCTCGGCGGGCAGTTTGGTCGCGTATGTGCTGTTCGTGACCAATGTCGACCCTATCAAGCACGAGCTCTCCTTCGAGCGTTTCCTGAACCCCGAGCGCGTGACCATGCCCGACATGGACCTTGACTTCGCCGACGACAGACGAGACGAGCTCATCCGCTACGTGACCGAGAAGTACGGCCGCGACCGCGTCGCTCAGATCATCACCTTTGGCACCATCGGTGCCCGCGCCGGCGTCCGCGACGTGGGCCGGGTGTTGGGGATGTCCTACGCGGACGTCGACCGCGTGGCAAAGCTGATTCCAGGCGTGAATGCGTCAATCGAGAGCGCCAGGAAGGACGTGCCCGAGCTGCAGGAGTTGTACGACAGTGACCCTGCTATGCAGCAGTTGCTGGACACGGTTCAGGACCTCGAGGGCGTGGCGCGCCACGCCTCGACCCATGCAGCCGGGGTTGTGATCGCGCGCGACCCTCTGTCGCAGCACGTGCCGCTGTACAGGGTGCCCAAGAACGACCAGGTCGTGACGCAATACGCCATGGCCTCTATTGAGAAGATCGGCCTCCTCAAGATGGATTTCCTGGGGCTCCGCACTCTGACGGTTCTGCAGCGAGCGTGCAATTTCATCGCCGCGAGCACGGGCACCACCATGACGCCCGACGACATTCCGCTGGACGACCCGTCCGTCTATGCGCTGCTCAGCTCAGGCGAGACGTTTGGCGTGTTCCAGGTAGACGGCGACGGCATGCGCAAGCTGATCATGGAACTACAACCGGACGAGTTCGGCCATATCGTTGCCGTGGTGGCCCTGTATCGCCCCGGGCCGATGAAGCAGATTCCCGATTTCGTGAAGCGGCGCCACGGGCGGGAGACAGTGGAATACATTCACCCGGCACTGGAGGAGGTGCTGGCGCCCACGTTCGGCATTCTGGTCTATCAGGAGCAAGTGATGCGGCTCTTCAATCTGGTGGCTGGATACTCGATGGGCGAGGCGGACCTGGTGCGGCGTGCCATGGCGAAGAAGAAGCCCGAGGAGCTGGCAAAGCACCACAGCTCGTTTCTCGACCGGGCCGAGGAGCGGGGCACATCACGCTCCATCGCGCAGCAGCTCTGGGACATCGTCGAGCCCTTCTGCGGGTACGCCTTCCCCAAGCCGCACGCGGCTGCCTACGCCATGCTGACCTGCCAGACGGCGTACCTCAAGGCGACCTATCCGCGTGAGTACCTCGCCGGAATCATGTCCGCCGAGCGCGGCAATCTTGAGCGTATCTCGGACGCTCTGAGCGAGTGTAGGCGCATACGAGTTCCTGTCTTTGGGGCCGACGTGAACCAGAGCGAGGTGGACTTCACCCTCGAAGATTCCGGGATTCGGCTCGGCCTCGGCTCTATCAAGCACGTCGGCGATGGCGTGGCGGAGTCCATTGTGCGCACGCGAAACGAGGGTGGGCCATTTACTTCAGTTGAGGACTTCTGCCGTCGCGTGGATTGGAAAACCGTCAACAAGCGGTGCCTCGAGCCGCTGATACGGTGCGGCGCGCTGGACAGTCTCGGGGTCGAGCGCGGCAAGCTGCTGCACAATTTCGAGGCGCTCGCCGGGTTTGGAGCACAGTTGCAGCGAGCCGCCCTGGCCGGCCCGTCGCTGTTCGGGGAGGTCGAGGCTCCGGAAGCAGTGCTCCCACTCGAGTTTGCTGCACCGGCGTCGCTGGAGGAGAAGCTGGCCTGGGAGCAAGACTTGCTCGGCGTCTTTATCTCGCCGCACCCGCTGGCCGACTCAGAAGAGTCGCTCGGCGAAATTGGCGTTCTCAAGGTGCGTGACCTGACCGACGATCGAGACGGCACGCGGGTCCGCGTTGCCGGAATGATCCAGAAGGTGTCCTCCTTCAGTACCCGCACCGGCTCGATCATGGGAAGCTTTCAGCTCACCGGGACTCAGGGATCGATCAAGGTGACGGTGTTCAGTCGCAGCTTCGAGAAGCTGCAGCCGGAAATGGTCGAGGGACGGATCTGCGTTGTCGAAGGACGAGTTGATGCATCGGACGGAAAGCTGCAGCTCATTGCCGACCGCATTCTAGACCTGGAACAGGCGGCGCGCGAGCCGATGCCGTCGAACGGAAAGAGGAACGGCAATGGCTCCGCAAATGGACACGGCTCGCCGCCCGCTTCAGGGAACGGCCCGTCGGCCATGACGTCCATTTCCGCGCCTGCCAGACGGCGGATCCGGGTGGAGGTCCAGCGATCAGAGGACCGGCAGGCAGATCTGGAGCGCGTGCAGAGGATCTACGGGTTGATCCTGGAGAGCCCGGGCTCAGACGAAGTAGAAATCGTGGTTCACGGGCAGGGCAAGGCGCGGTCCATTCCCCTCCCGCACCGGTACGTCGGTCTCTCCGATCGGCTGGAGCATGGCCTCCGTGCCATTGCCGGAGAAGGGAGCGTCGCCGTGGTCGAACTGCAGGCCCAGGCGAAGGCACCGCCCGATTAGCGGCTGCTGAACTCTTGCGCCTCTGGTGGGAGCCTCCAGACCAGCACATCCGCATCTGCTCCCACCGGAATCTCGGTCCGGTCCTCGTCGGCGATCAGGAGACCGTCGGCATGAGCAAGCGGAACCAGCATGGCCGAGTCCTGCGGGCCGGCAGAAGACGCATGGAAGCGCCCGTCACGCAGCCTGAGGCGAACGCGCACGTAGGTGGCCCGGCCGCCCTGGTGTGTGATACGGTCGTCGACGACGGCGGTAATCCGCGGGCGGTAGGGAGCGGCACCCAGCATGGTTCTGATCACGGGCCGCACAAACAACTCGAAGGTCACGGCTGAGCTGGTCGGATTTCCAGGCAGCCCGATCACTGGCTTCTCCGCGAAACGGCCGAAGAGGAGCGGCTTCCCGGGTCGAAGACGCACGCGCCAGAATTCGACCCGGCCATGGGCGTTCAACACGCCCTTGATATGGTCGTGATCGCCCACTGACGCTCCACCTGATGTCAGGATCAGGTCGGCATGTGGCACGGAGCGGAGTGCGTCGGTGATGGCTTCGGGATCGTCCCTGGCAGACGGTACTTCGATGGCAACCCCACCCGCCTCCGCCACTGCGGCTGCCAGCATCGGGCTATTACTGTTGTAGATCTGGCCCGGCCGCAGCGTCTTGCCCGGGGCCACAAGCTCATCACCGGTGGAGAGAATGGCGATCACAGGGCGGCGAGAGACAAGTATTTCCGCACAACCGAGCGCGCCCAGGAGGCCGATTTGCGGGTAGCCGAGCTGCGTACCGGCATGCAAGACCGTGGTCCCTTGCGTTACGTCCTGACCCGCGTCTCGCACGCACGCCCGGCGACTTACGGGAGACGTCAGTCGAATCACGGCCCCGTCCTCCTCCACTGCCTCGAAGGGGACAACACTGTCAGCGCCCGCGGGAACCGGGCCGCCGGTCATGATGCGGGCCGCCTGTCCCGCTTCGATATGCCCCAAGGCACTCGAACCAGCGGGTATGTCGGCGACAACCTCAAGCGCGACCGGCGTGCGATGTGAAGCGCCGCCGGTGTCGGCGCTTCGCACAGCGAAGCCGTCCATCGACGAATTGTCGAAGGGGGGAATATTGAGGGTCGATACCGTATCGGCGGCCAGCACCCGTCCACGCGCGTCTCCCAGAGGAACTTCTTCAGCCTCCAGGCGGGAAAACTGGTCGAGAATGAGCCGTTGCGCGACGTCAACGGGGAGGAGATCAGCCTGCTTCGCCACGCAATATCTTCTCGTACAGCATGCGAGTGGATGGCGCCGGCTGAGCCGCCAGATGCTGGGCAAATAGCCGCTCGGCGTAGCGATATAGCTGGATCGCCTCGCCTCGGCGGCCGGCCCTCGAAAGATAGAGCATGAGCGCCTGATACGCGTTCTCCCGGTAGGGGTCGATTTCCAGCACCTTCTTCATCAGACGCACGCTGTCACTGTATTCACACCGATCGGCGCACATGGCGGAGACCCGGAACATGGAGTTGATCCACATCTCTCGGAGCTTCTCGCGGCGGTCGCTCGGCCAGTCCTCATAGAGGTTCTCTCGCAGGTAGTCCTCTTTGTACAGCGCCAGTGCGGAGAGGAACAGTCCCAGCGCGATGTCAACATCTCCGCCTTCTTGCGCCGCCTGAGCCATGGAGACGTTGGTCTCGAACTCGAAAGCATCAACCCATATATCGGCTTCCAGGTTGAGGAAGAACTCGGTACCGCTCTCTATCACAAAATCGTGGTTCCGAAGATCGGCGCGGGTGGCCTGCCGGAAGGCGCCGAGAAGCGACTGAAGCTGGCGCTCCGCCTCCTCTCCATCCAGATCCGGCCAGAGATGATAGAGCATTTCAGAGTGCTGCAAAGGCTCGTCCTTGGCCGTGATCAGATATTTGAGAAGCTGCCGCATCTGCAAGCTTCCCGATTCCTCGTCGAGCAATAGCTCGTCGCCAATCAAGACGCGAAACGGCGAGAGCGTGAAGACGCGAAGTGTGGAGCTGGGTAGGCTGGCCGGTCGGCCCCGTTCCAGCCATACCCGAACACGGAGCAGCAAATCCTCGAGGTCAAACGGCTTGGGAATGAAGTCGTCGGCCCCATTCTCCAGCGCGTCCAGGATGTCTTCGTGGGTGGACTTCGCACTCAGTATGATGATCCGCGGGCGGGTTGCGGGCGGATTGGTGCGAAGGTCGTTGAGCACATCCGCCCCCGTCATCCGGGGCATCATGAGATCGAGAATGACCAGGGCAGGCTGAAACTCGCGCACTCGCTCCAGGGCCTCCACGCCATCCCTGGCCGTGGCCGTGGTATACCCCTCGTCGGAGAGAACCGTGGACAGGAAATCCACAATGTCGGCCTCATCGTCGACGACGAGCACCTTACCCTTTGCCTCAGCCACTTGCCCCATCTCCCTATACTAACTTTATATCCCTCGCTGGCCGCCCGGTGGACCCATACGAGCGCATCGCCGCCCTTTATGACTGCGAGCACGCGGATTTCGACGACGACATTCGCTTCTATCTCCACGCGCTTCAGCCCGGATCCGTCCTCGAAATCGGAACCGGCACCGGCAGGGTCGCCCGGGCCCTGGCCACTGCCGGCTATCAGGTCCGGGCCATCGACCCATCAGAAGCAATGCTCCTCCGCGCGCGGGCAGTGGCGGGCTCCGCTCCCGGCGTGCGCTTCGAAAACGGGGCATTGCCCGAGTTGCGACTGAACCAGAAGTTCGAGAACGTGATTCTCTCCCTCAACACGCTGTGGCACGTCGCGGACCCGACAGCGCAGCTCCAGGCGCTTCGCGCCGTCCACGGCGCTCTGGCTCCCGGCGGCTTGCTCTACCTCGACCTCACCAACCCGTTGTCCATGGCGGACCGCGGCGCGAACGGCCAGGTTCGGGAGCGCTACCGTGGGCTTTGTGGTGATTCGGTGCTGCTCGTTCAGTCGGCGGCATGGGACGATGAAGCCAACCAGATCCTCACGCTCCACCTGTCCTTCGATCGCGTATCAGAGAACGGGACCGTTGACCGAACGTTGACCGCGCTACGCCTGCGGTATCTCTATCGATCAGAAGTCGAGCTCATGTTGGCAGCGGGGGAACTTCGGGTGCGGGCAGTCTTTGGCTCGTACGACATGGAATCGTATGGGGGTGGCAGCAGCAACCTGATCGTGGTGGCAGCGCGGGATTAGCGCCCGGATGCAACTGGGCGGCGACCCGTCGCGATTTCCATGGCCTCCCGCTCTTCTGGAGTCAGGGAATACGTCGAGTTGCCCCGTTCAACTGGTTTGGCATACAGGCGGCTGTCAGTGCGGGCATGCAGTCCGGTCACCACAACCCCATTCATCCGGCTGTCGAGGAGCGCAAGGGCAAAGCTCTGGTCTCCACCGGTGTCGTGGAACGGACTGAACCGAACAAGACCAACGTGCCGGATGACGGAGGGCATAACCCGCACCAGCTCATCATGCTCGGTGCGCATCTGACTTACCGAGGCGGCGGTCGCGCGCACTGTTCCCAGGTAATCTGCCAGCATGCGAGCTGTGCCTTCTTCACCCACGTCACCGAGAACTGTATCGAGCCGGCGCTCGACGGCGCCGCATCGGCGATAGATCCGAAAGGTCCAGATCAGGACAGCACAGAGGATGACGGCGAGCACCGCCCAGAGGAGGACGCCGTAAGAGAGGAGCTGGCTCGAATTCACATGTATCTCAGCAGAGGGGGATTACGGGAAAGTATAGCGTCCACTCGGAACTGGTTAGCGATGTATAATTGCGGCGCTTCCGATGTTGATATCCGGCCCGGCCTTTCTACGGTGACGTGGCCGAGCTGAGAGGATCCACATGCCAAAGAAAGCTCACGGCCGTCAGGCCAAGCAGAAACCACGCGCCCGGCGTTCCACCACGTCTGCGCGGGCAACCGTTACCACGGTGGAAGAGGACTTTGTCCGGGCACCCGCCGTCACTGCTTCTCCCGCAACTACCGCTCCGCGCCCGGCAGCCGCGCGTCCGGCCGCGCCACGACCGGGGGCCGCGCGCCGATCTCCGACCATCACGATCAACTACGCATACCTGCATCGCGATCTCGTTTCGCTCGGAGTCCTCGGACCCGCGATGATCGCGCTCTTGATCATCGCGTACCTCATCTTCCACGGCGCCTGACGCTCAGGGACGTGGACCGCGCCCCCGAGACGCCGGCTCAGCGCCTGCCGTCCGTCGACCGGGTACTTCGGCATCCTGCCCTTTCAGAGGTGCTACGGCGCTACGAGCATCAGATCGTTGTGGCTGTTGTCCGCTCGGTGCTGGACGCTGCTCGCCAGGCCGTTCTGGCAGGAGAGCTGGCACCTGACGCGAGCCAGGTTGCGCAAACGACGCGCCAGCGCATAGCCAGGGACTGGGAAGCGGTTCCCACCCGTGTCATCAATGCCACCGGTGTTGTACTTCACACCAATGTGGGCCGCGCACCTCTGAGTGAGAACGCCCTGCGCGCCGTTCAACATGCCTCGTCGTACTCAGATCTCGAGCTGGACCTGAGCACCGGCGAGCGAGACGACCGGCAGCGCAGGGTGGCATCCATGCTCACTGCTCTCACCGGTTCAGAGTCGGCCCTGGTAGCCGGAAACAACGCGGGGGCCATGCTCCTCTGCCTTTCAGTGCTGGCGTCCGGCCAGGAGATCATCGTCTCGCGCGGGCAGCAGGTCGAGATCGGAGGCACGTTCCGCGTTCCCGACATTCTGCGGCAATCAGGAGCGCGGCTTGTCGAAGTCGGGTCCACCAATCGCACCAGGCTTGGGGACTACGAGGAAGCGGTGGGTCCCGGCACTGCCGGGATCCTCCACGTGCATCCGAGCAACTTCCGGGTCATTGGCTTCACTGCCTCGGTTCCGCTCTCCGCTCTGAGTGCCCTGGCTCGTCGGCGGGGGATTCTGCTGCTGGATGACAATGGCTCCGGTTCGCTCCTGGACACGGCGGCCCACGGGCTCGAACACGAGCCGATGCCGCAAGAGGCCATCGCTGCGGGGGCCGATCTCGTCACGTTCTCAGGGGACAAGTTGTTGGGCGGCCCCCAAGCCGGAATCATCGCCGGTCGGAGGGCGCTGATCGAGCAGGTCGCCGCCAGCCCGCTGGCGCGGGCCGTCAGACCGGATAAGGTCACGCTGGCGGCGCTGGCAGCAACACTGGAGGCATACCTGCAGGGAACCGCGATCCAGAGCGTTCCCGTCTGGCAGATGATCAGTCAGAGCGCCGACACGCTTCTGTCCCGGTCGAAGCGGTGGAGGCGGCGCGCAAGGATGCGAGGAGTTCAGGTTGAGCTCAAGGACGGAGAGTCAACGATCGGAGGCGGTTCTCTCCCCGGTTCGGCGCTGCCGACCACACTGATTCTTCTACCAACCTGCGTTACCGCGACCGGTCTGCGGACCGGCTCGCCGGCCGTGCTTCCCCTGACGCGGGATGGACGGACCCTCCTCGATCTGCGCACCGTTTCTCCGCGAGATGAGGATGCGTTGCTGGAAGCCGTTGTCGCCGCAACAGCGTGATAGACTCGATACCGAATGGCCTCCGAGGACGTAGCCCCTCCTCCCCAGAAGCAGCGACGATCGATCGTCCGTGAGCTGGTAGAAACGGCGGTACTGACCGTCGCTATTTTTCTGCTGGTGCGTGTCGCGGTGCAGAATTTCAAAGTGGAGGGGGATTCCATGCTCCCGAACATGCACAACGGCGAGTACATTCTGGTCAACAAGGTCGATTATTACTTCGAGAGCCCGTCTCGCGGGGACATCATCGTCTTCAAGGCGGTGCCGGCAGGCCAGCCCTACCGGGACTTCATCAAGCGCGTCATCGGGCTTCCAGGCGATGTGGTAAAGGTTCGTAACCAGACGGTCTATATAAACGGCCACTTACTCCACGAGCCCTATCACCACTTTCCGATTAATTACACTTTCGGCCCGGAACGCGTGCCCAAGGATGATTACTTTGTGCTTGGTGACCATCGGAACGACAGCTACGACTCGAGCAAGTGGCCCACCCCCTGGCTGCCGCGGTCAGACATCATCGGCAAGGCCTGGATCGCTTACTGGCCCCTGGACGATGCGCGTCTGATCGAGGCACCGTCCTACAAGGGATAGAGGCAAAGGAGACGTCATGACCACCTCGATCACCCAGAGCCGTCTCGCGAGATATATGGACCGTGTTGGTCCTGGTGGCGTGGCGCCGGAAGCCGCCGCCGTCTATGCGTCCCTCGACACTGTCCAGTCGGTCTCACCCGTGGTTGCGGACGCGATCATCCGCGAGTTCCACGACCAGCGAAACAACCTCAAGCTAATCGCCAGCGAAAATTACAGCTCCCTGGCAACGCAACTTGCACAGGGTACCCTCTTTACCGACAAGTACGCCGAGGGGTATAGCAACCACCGGTTCTACGCAGGCTGCGACAACGTGGACATCATCGAGAACGAGGCCGCCCGGCTCGCCTGCGAGATATTCGGCGCGGATCACGCGTATGTGCAGCCACACTCCGGCGCGGACGCGAATCTCGTCGCCTTCCTTGCCATCCTTTCTGCGCGCATTGAGGAGCCGGTACTGCAACAGCTGGGGCTGACCGATCCGTCCAGAGCATCACGCGAGGATTGGGACCGGGTCAGGCAGGCGTTTCTGAATCAGCGCCTGCTCGGGCTGGATTACTATTCCGGCGGCCACCTCACCCATGGCTATCGCCACAACGTGTCAAGTCTCCTGTTCGACGCCTATAGCTACGCTGTGAACCCGGAGACCAAACGTCTCGACCTGGACGCCGTACGGCAACAAGCGCGAGAAGTCCGCCCGCTGATACTGCTGGCGGGCTACAGCGCCTATCCCCGCACCATAGATTTCGCTGCCATGCGCGAGATTGCAGATGAGGTGGGTGCGGTATTGATGGTCGACATGGCCCACTTCGCCGGCCTGGTGGCGGGAAAGGTGTTTACCGGCGACGCCGACCCGGTGCCGCATGCTCAGGTCGTCACCACAACGACCCATAAAACCCTGCGAGGGCCGCGAGGCGGCATGGTTCTGTGTGTAGACGAGTATTCGGATTGGGTGAACAAGGGCTGCCCCATGGTCCTCGGTGGCCCGCTGCCCCATGCCATTGCCGCCAAGGCGGTTGCATTGCGCGAGGCGGCGCAGCCGGAATTTCGCTCCTATGCCCACCGCATAGTGGAGAACGCCCGGACCCTCGCCGATGCATGCATCCGCGAGGGAATCAGCGTCCTCACCGGAGGCACCGACAATCACCTGATGCTGCTGGACGTATGGGAGAGCTTTGGACTCACCGGCCGACAGGCAGAAAGCGCGCTGCGCGATGCCGGGATCACCCTTAATCGCAACGCTCTTCCCTTCGATACCAACGGGCCCTGGTATACCAGCGGCCTTCGCCTGGGAACGCCGGCGGTAACAACCCTGGGCATGGGCGCTGCCGAGATGGAAGAGATCGCCCGCGTTATCAAGCTGGTGCTGGCGACAACCCAGCCGGCACTCGTGCAGAAGGGCGACCAGGCCGGCAGCACCAGCAAAGCCCGATTCCGCACGGAACCGGCGGCAACCGAGGAAGCTCGCACTCGGGTTCACGACCTGTTGCGCAGCTATCCCCTCTACCCGGTGCTGGACCCGAACATTCTGGAGATGGGATCGGCCGGCTAGAAGCTGGCACCGAATTTGCATCGCCCATGCCCGAAAGGCAGAGTGATGCAATGTATACCGTAACAGTGAAGGATCGGGGTCGCGACCTGGTTACGCACGAGACCGACGACCTGAGCGAAGCACGAGAGCTAGCTCGGGTCTATGAGCTGATGGGTTACCCCACGGAGAAGGTCCTGATCGAGCGGATCGAGCGAGACGTGCCCGAAGCGGCGTAGTTGGTGCAATCCTCGGTCACATAGACTGAGCGGGCTCAACCCTGCCGCATCCTTGTCCGCATTGAGAATCACCAGCATCTTCCGTCCGGCAGTGTAGCGGGCATGAACTCGCCCGGTTGCCCCGTGAACCGCTCCACAGAATCCGCACCGCGACACAATCGAGAGGCGGGAATATCCAGGTATTAACCGCCCGCGCTCAGGCACGGTGATGAGTCGCGAAGGCACGCCGAAAATCCGACAGGAGGTTGGGGTCACGGGAGCAAGCGGTCTCTATGGCGCGCGCCAACTCCTCGCGGCGTTCCCGGACTTCTTCCGCGTCAGGATCCAATCGATACGCATACAGCGCGCGGACATAGTTCTGGTAACAGCGCAGCACCACCAGACGCCGCTCCTGCCAGTCGGACAGCTCCATCGCCCTAGCAGTACTTCCCGCAGTGCAATCGATACATGTGGCCGGACGGGCGCACAGTGTAATTCATGGTCAACCCGACTTCCCCCTTGATCTGCACGTAGTACACGGCCTGCCTTTTCACCCGGTAGTGTATGGCCCAGGCTCGGTTACAGTGCGAGGCGCTACTCGGACACTGCACCGCGGCAGTACCCACGGTGCTGTTACCTCGAAGCAGGGACACGACCATAAAGCAATACTTCTGGCTGCGATCCCCGCACGCCCTCAACCGGCCACTGATCGTCGCCGTCCCCGGCCTGAATCCGAGGGTATACCACTGCTCCATGCATTCGCAGGCCCCGGTCTGACCGGAGAGCGAAATCGGCCGGTTAACCTCCTGTCCCTTCAGGGCCGGGCCATGGGGAGCCGCGTGGACCAACTGGGAGCCGGCAATACCGAAAAGTAGGGCCAGGAGGATGGGCGCGGCACGTCGAATCATCGCATCACTGTATCACGGATTCCGGGGTCGGGGGGGCCAAAACCCTTGCGATTCCGCGCGGAGACGCGATATCCTTACGTGCGGTGCGGGATCGTTCAATGGTAGGACGGCTGACTCTGGATCAGTTAATCTAGGTTCGAATCCTAGTCCCGCAGCCATGCGGCGCCCGGATTTTTCCGGGCGTTTCTTCCTTTTTTGCTTGCCTTTTGTCCATCCGTGGTGCCTATACTCTACCCCGTGGAAACATTACGGCTGGGAGGGTCATTCGCGTGCTAACTGATGCGACCGAGGTGGGATACGTCCCGCGTTCCGCGCAAAACCTGGAAGAGACGGGGCTCAGTAGTTCGCTCATTGACGACCTCTTGCTCAAGCGACTGTTTCAGGGCGGCCCACAGACGGCGGGGGACATCGCCGACAGTCTCGCTTTGCCGTTCCTGCTGATCCTGCACAATTTGAATGAGCTTCGTCGCCTTCACCACACCCACGTCCTGGGCTCTGCCGGCTACGGAGAGCGCAATTACATTTACACGCTGACAGAGGAGGGGGAAGCACGCGCCAAGTCCGCGTTCGACCGCAATCGGTACGACGGACCCGCGCCCGTGCCGCTCTCGGCCTACGTCCAGTCGGTCGAGGCTCAGACCGTCCGAGGGGTCGTCGTGACCAGACACGACGTTACGGAAGCGTTCCACGATCTGGTCCTGCACGACGCGCTGATCAACGAGATCGGTCCGGCCATCAACGCAGGGCAGTCCCTCTTCTTCCACGGGGCCGCCGGTAACGGCAAGACGGCTCTGGCAACCCGCATTACCCGGGCCATGGGTTCGGCGGTCTACGTCCCGCACGCCATCGAGACCGAAGGCTCGATCATCGAATTTTTCGACCCGGTCTCGCACCTCCCGGTCCCTGATGACGCGCGAGACGTTGATCCGCGGTGGGTCAAGATCCATCGCCCCACCGTGGTAGTCGGCGGCGAGCTCAAGCTGGAGAACCTCGACCTCAATTACAACCCCACCCGCCGGACCTATGAGGCGCCATTCCAGCTGAAGGCCAACACCGGGATGTTCCTCATTGACGACTTCGGCCGCCAGCAAATGTCACCCGCGGAGCTGTTGAACCGCTGGATCGTGCCCCTCGAGCTTCGCGTTGACTTTCTCAAGCTGCAGTCTGGACGCAAAATCGAGGTGCCGTTCGACGAGCTTCTGGTGCTTTCCACCAACCTTGATCCCACCTCGCTCATGGACGAGGCCTTCACCCGACGTATCAAGTACAAGGTCCACGCTCGCAGCCCCGATGAGTCGATGTTCCGGGAGATTTTCGTCGCGGCGTGCGATCAGTTCGGCGTGCCTTTCAACCAAGAAGGGTTCGACTACCTGATCGAGCGTCACTACAGGAAAATCGGACGCGAGTTCCGCGGCGTGCATCCCCGGGATATTCTGGATCAGCTCGTGGCACTTTGTCGGTATATCGAAGAGCCGCCGCGAATGGATCCGGAGCTCATCGACGCCGTCGTCCACACCTACTTCATCACGCAGTCGTAGACTAGGGCTTTTCCCGGCTCGCCTGCTTCTTCAGCGACGCGGCATAGATCCTGGCCCGCTCCCTCAGGAACACCAGACTGTGCCTCCGGCAATAATACGCGTCTTCCCAGATTTCGTACTGCTCGCCCTCATGGATGTCGCCCCGGCACACCACGCAGCGTGCGACCAGCTTTCCTTCGTTCCCCTGCATCGCGACCCCCTTTAGAGGGAGTCTAGCAGCCAGGGGATGGAAACCCAACGCCTACAATGGCACGGAAAGGGGAGCCGTGTGTCGATCGAGGAAGCTACCACCCCCATTGCCCGCGTTCGCGATGCCCTCAATACGGACATGGTTGGTCAACAAGTACGAGTGCAGGGATGGGTGCGCACCAAACGGACTTCGAAGGCAGGAGTAACCTTTCTGGAGGTTAACGACGGATCGGGCCTTCGCAATCTCCAGATAGTCGTTCCCGAAAGCATGCCCGACTATGCCGCAGTGGTGGACGCAGCCACGACCGGGGCGAGCATATCTGCTTCCGGCATGATCATTCAGTCACCAGCCGAGGGCCAGGAGACGGAGCTGCGCGCGGAATCCGTCGAGATCGTGGGCTCGTCCCCCGAGTACCCGCTGGCGAAGAAACGGCACTCCTTCGAGTATCTCAGGACCATGGCCCATCTCCGCCCGAGAACCAATACGTTTGGCGCTGTGGCCCGCGTTCGCAATCAGGTCTCGTGGTCCATCCACCGGTATTTCCACGAGCAAGGCTTTCTCTATGTTCAGACGCCCATCATTACAGGCAGTGACGCTGAGGGCGCCGGGCAGATGTTCCAGGTTACGTCCATGGACCTCAAGCACCTTCCCGTCTCCGAGGGCCTGGTCGACTTTTCGGAGGATCTTTTCGGACGGCCCACCTATCTGACGGTGAGCGGACAACTGGAAGCGGAAATCATGGCCACGGCCATGTCAAGCGTCTATACCTTCGGGCCCACATTCAGGGCGGAAAATTCCAATACATCCCGTCACCTGGCGGAATTCTGGATGGTCGAGCCGGAAGTTGCTTTCTGCGATCTGGACGGACTGGCGGATCTGGCCGAAGACTTTCTGAAACGTATCTTCTCCGACGTGCTGAACGAGTCAGCGGAGGACATGGCTTTCTTCAACCAGCGCATCCAGCCCGGCATTGTCGAGTCCCTTGAGCGAATCGCCAATTCTGACTTCGTGCGCCTCACCTACACCGAGGCAATCGAGGTATTGCAGAGGTCCGGCCGCGACTTCGAGTTTCCGGTGTACTGGGGAGCAGATCTCCAGGCCGAACATGAGCGCTATCTCACGGAAATCCAGTTCGATGCTCCCGTGATCCTCACCGATTACCCCGCCGAGATTAAAGCCTTTTACATGCGACTCAATCCCGACGGGAAGACGGTGGCAGCCATGGACGTTCTCGTCCCCGGCGTCGGCGAGATCATCGGCGGCAGCCAGCGTGAGGAACGGTACGATGTGCTGCTGCGGCGAATGAAGGAGTCGGGCCTCGACCCAGAGCACTACTGGTGGTATCTGGATCTACGGCGCTTTGGGAGCGTGCCTCACGCAGGATTCGGACTGGGGCTGGAACGCGTCGTCCACTTCATCACCGGGATGCAAAACATTCGGGACGTCATACCGTTCCCGCGCACGCCCAAGAACGTCGAGTTCTAGCGCCATCTCGACATAAGACTATACTGACTCGTGCACGAATCGGTTGTCGGCATCAGCTCTATTCGCGAGCGCATCGAAGAGGCCGAGGACAGAGACCTCTCGCCCCACGCTATGCGGAGCGCCTCCAGCGCCGGGCGCGACTATCCGGAGGAGGAGTCTCCCGTGCGGACGCGGTACCAGAGAGACCGTGACCGCATTATTCACTCCAACTCCTTCCGTAGACTGCGCGGAAAGACCCAGGTCTTCATCGCTCCTGCGGGCGATCACTACGCCACCCGCATGAGCCACGCACTGGAAGTGGCCCAGGTGGCGCGGGACCTGGCGCGCGCCCTGAGGCTCAACGAAGACCTGGTCGAGGCCATCGCACTGGCGCACGACCTGGGTCACGCCCCCTTCGGCCATGCCGGCCAGGACGCCCTCGATCAGGTGCTGTGCGGAGGGTACCGACACGACGAGCAGAGCGTGCGGGTGGTGCGCTTCCTGGAGAAGCAGGGGAAGGGACTGAACCTGACCCACGAAGTGATCGACGGCATCCGTACACACCGGAAGCCGAGAAATAGCCTGACCGGGGTGACGGTCGGCCCGTCCGAGACGCTCGAGGCCGAGGCGGTCAAGCTATCCGATGCCATTGCGTATATCAACACCGACGTGGACGACGCAGTGCGTGCGGGCGCGATCGAGGAGAGCGACCTTCCCAGGGAGACAGTGGAAGTCCTGGGGGACAGCCGATCGGACCGCATCAACACGCTCGTCTGCGATGTTATCGGAACGAGCCTGGACCGCCCCCTCGTGACCATGAGCGCTCCCGTGCTGGCTGCCACGAACCAGCTCCGCGAGTTCCTGTTTCAAAACGTCTACACGAGTCCCGATGTCAAGCGAGAGGCGGACCGCGCCAGGCACGTGGTTACGGAGCTGTTCAAGTACTTCCGCCGGCACCCCGGGGCAATGCCGGCAGAGTATCAGGAAGACCCACGCGACGAGGGCGTTGACCGCCGGGTTGCCGACTACATCGCCGGCATGAGTGACTCCTACGCCATCTACCTGTTTCAGGAGACCTTCGTCCCGAAGATGTGGCCGGTGTAGATCAGTCGCGGGACAGCCGGCGCCGCACGCTGTACTCAGCCGACGGCTCGTATCCGTAGTGCCGCAGCATCTCGCCCAGGAGTCCCAGGACGAACAGCTGCAGGCCGCTGATAAGGAGGATGCCGGACAGAAAGAGGAGCGGACCGTGAGCCTGAAAGACTGACTGCCCCAGCGCCTTCAGCAGGCCCAGGTACAGGAGCCCCACCACCCCTAGGCCGGAGAGGACCAGGCCAAGAAGTCCGAAAAGCTGGAGCGGGCGCTGCATATACCTGGTGAGGAAGAGCACTTTCATGAAGTCCAGGAGGCCCTTGAAGAGCCGACCCGCGCCGAACTTCGACTGTCCTGAGCGTCGGGGATGATGCTGGACGGCCAACTCGCCAACCCGGTAACCCTTCCAGTAGGCCAGCACCGGGATGAACCGATGTAGCTCGCCGTACAGCTTCAGATCCAGCAGAACTTCGCGCCGATAGGCCTTGAAACCGCAGTTGAAATCATGGAGCGGAATGCCGGTGAACCGCCTCACGGTGGCATTGAAGAACTTCGACGGGAAACGCTTGGTCCAGGGATCGTGTCGAAGACGCTTCCATCCCGATACCAGGTCAAGATCGGCGTCAAGCGCCGCGAGCATTCGAGGCAGTTCGGCAGGGTCGTCCTGCAGATCGCCGTCCATAGTGACCACCACGTCGCCACGAGCCTCCGCGAATCCGGCGACCAGGGCGGCTGTCTTCCCGAAATTTCGGCGCAGGGCAACAACCCGGACGCGCGGGTCTGCGCGGAAGACTTCTTCCAGCCGGGCGACGGTCGCATCCCGACTACCGTCGTCGACAAAAACGATCTCGGCCGTGACCGGCATGGAATCCAGCACTGACGAAAGACGGCGGTGCAGTTCTTCCACGTTTCCCTCTTCATCCATTACCGGGATGACGAGGGAGAGGTCGAGCGGCGCCGGCACATGGCCGAGCATCTCGCGCTCCCCGGCCGGAGACGAAACAGCCGTCACGGGACCATCCCCACCGTGTGACGGCGGGACGAGAGGACTTTCCACGCCAGCCGGCGCAGGTGCCCAGCCGCCTTCGACCCTGCCCAGGTGAGCAAGCCGGCTGCTCCCACGGTCACCACCGCACCCGCAACGTCAAGAAGCCAGTGATTGCCGCTAATGATCACGCTGGCGGCCATGGTAAGGGGATAGAGAACAGCCAGAACACGAACGACAGGAGATCGATACGCCAGAAAGAGAGCCCAGGCGACGACGAGCGCGTACCCGACGTGGAGGCTGGGCATGGCGGCGTATGGGTTGTAGAGGTAGGATCCCAACTGCTCCCCCCCGGCCGCGGCGTAGTGGTGGAGCGTCATGGGATCGACGAAGCCGTAGTTGGACAGCATCCGGGGCGGAGCGGTCGGATACAGATAGTACACGACAAGGGTGATACCGGTGGTCACCATAATCAAGCTGCGGACGAAGGGGTAGCGGTCGCGGTGCCGGATGTAGATCAGCGCGAGCACGCCGATCGTGACACACAGGTGACCCAGCGCGTACACCGCGTAGACAGCATTCATCACGACCTGATAGTGCAAGAAAAACCTCTCCAGTCGCTCCTCGACAAAGAACCCGTACCGCCACTCCAGGTCCAGCACTCGATACGCGTTCATCACTGCCAGATCGGTTTCGTGCGGAATGCGGGCACGGGTCAACTCGTATGCCTGCTCCAGACTCAGCAGTGCGCCCAATTGCCAGGAAAAATGCGTCAACCGAGACAGCCTGGGCCGGTCACCCCCTAGTCGGAGACGTAGCAGAACAGTGACGAGTACACAGCCGAGGAGCACCAGGGCGGCTCCCAGGACCACGTCGCCAATTCGGATTTGCGAGACCACGAAAGAGAGCGGGGCGGGCATTGTTGCCTAACTATACCAGCGTTATCCCGCCTCAAATCTCACGTGACATGGCGTGCCACGGGGCGTATAATTGGCGCAGGGACACTCTGCCCGCCAACAGCGGGCTGGCACTCACTGGACTGCGAAAACCCCATGACGACGAGAACAGCAAACGAGGTTCGGGGGATGAGCCGGCGTACTCCGGCGCGCGAAGGAGACAACATGGTCAAGATTGAGGTGACGACTGCGCTTAAAGACGCGCTGGAGCATGCCGTGTCAAGCGGAACGGCCCAGGTCGCCCTCTACAAGGACAAGCCGGTGGTCATTCTGAGCTACGACGAGTACGAGCGCACCTACGAGACCGAAGAAGAAAACGCCTCTTAGCCGATTCGCGGCTCGACGATACAATATCCGCCGCCTTGCCGGCGGTAGACCACATTGACCTGCTGGTTTCTGGCGTTGAGGAAGACGAACAGCGGTCTTCCGCTCTCGTCCAGACTCTCGATCGCGGCTTCCTCAGTCAGTGGCTCCAGCAGCGGACGCTCCACGGCAATCCGCGTGCCCGCCTGCTCTGCTTCCGGTTCCGACGACAGCACGTCCGCCGCTTTGCTGCCGTGATGCCCCTTCTGCCGCTCCTTCTTCCGGTTAAGGTGGCGGTACATCTTGTCGACCGCATCATCCACGGCCGCGTGGATCTCGGCTGCGGCCGCTTGAACGTGGATGGTTTGCCCAGGAACGCGCGCGACCACGTCGACCGAGTTTTGCTGATCTGCGGCCCGCGTCTTCTCATGGATGAGCTCGACATCGACGGACTGCAGGCGGTCGTGATACTTGTCGAGCCTCGACATCTTTCGCTCGACCAGGTCCCGTAGTTCCGGTGTTACCAGCAAACCCTTCCCTTTGACGTGCACGTCAATGCCGTCGACTGTCCTGTCGCCTGCCCTCATCGGTCTCCCTCCTGAATGAGGCATCGGTGAGCCTCCGACGCGGACGCCCCCGGCGTGTCCCGTTCAAGTCTAGCCCCTCAGCTTCAGCCGGCAACGGCGCTACACGGACTCCTCGAGCACGGGTCGCTGCTTACTGCCATCCGCCGGCCCGACCACTCCTCGGGCCTCCAGTTGGTCCATGACCCGAGCCGCGCGGGCATACCCGATTCTGAGGCGCCTCTGCAGGAGTGAGACCGAGGCATGCTGGTACTCACGTACAACCTGCACCGCTTCGCCGATCAGATCATCTTCCTGACTCTCGGCAGCCTTAGCGGCCGCCGCGAATTCTTCTTCGGCCACGCGCTGCACTGCCTCCTGCAGCGGGCTGCGATGCCAGAACTCGACCAGGCGCTCGATCTCCTGGTCGTGCAGGAACGCGCCCTGCAATCGAACCGGCGACGGGCCGTCCGGGGGCTGGTAGAGCATATCTCCCCGACCCAGAAGCTTCTCCGCCCCCACCCGATCCAGGATAGTGCGGGAGTCTACCTGCGACGTCATGGCGAAGGCGATGCGGGCCGGGAAGTTGGCCTTGATGAGCCCGGTCACCACGTCAACCGAAGGGCGCTGGGTGGCAATGATGAGGTGAATTCCGGCTGCGCGCGCCAGCTGTGCAAGGCGGCAGATAGCATCCTCCACGTCCTCGGGAGAAACCATCATCAAGTCTGCCAGCTCGTCCACGATCAACACGATATAGGGCAAGCGCTTCAGGCCCAGGGACTCTGCCTTCTCGTTGAAGCGCGTGATATTTCGGACCGTGGTCTCGGCAAAGAGCTGGTAGCGCTTCTCCATCTCACGCAGAGCCCACTGCAGGACCCCGACCACTTTGTCCATCTGGGTCACCACCGGACTCAGAAGGTGGGGGACGCCGTTATACACCGTCAGCTCCACCATCTTCGGGTCCACCATCATGAGACGAACCTGGTCAGGGCCGTTGGCATACAGCAGGGACCCGATCAGGGAATTGACGCAGGCACTCTTCCCGGACCCTGTCGCTCCCGCGATCAACAGGTGCGGCATTCTGGCGAGGTCAATCACAGCCGGCGTGCCGGCCACGTCCTTCCCGAGAGGAACGCGCAACGGACTGCGTGCTGCACGGTACTGCTCGCTCTCGAGCAGCTCCCGCAATGTGACCGTGGTGGCGGACGTGTTTGGAATCTCTATGCCGACAACCGGCTTCCCGGGAACCGGGGCCTGGATGCGAATGGTAGGCGCGGCCAACGCCAGTGCCAGATCGTTTTGAAGCGCGGTGATACTCTTGACCTTCACGCCCCGATCAGGCTGCACGTCGAACTGTGTCACCACGGGTCCGCAGTGGTTGTCAACGACCCGCGCCGCCACCCCGAAGCTCGCCAGCGTCTCCTCGATCCTCTGCGACACATAGTCAAGATCCATGCGGCTGGTCGGCCCGGTCGGCGGAGGCGAGAAGGTGTCTATGGGCGGAAGCGATGGTCCGTTGTCGGGTGGCGGCAGCGGCGCTGGGGACGGCTCCTGCTCGCTCCCGATCGGTGCAGCCGGCACCGTCGCCAGGGACAGTGTTTCCTTGGCGACGAGTTGCGGCGGCTCGCGATACCGGATCTCGGTCACCTGGATCGCATCAACCACATGTTCGTCGTGAAGTGAGCCGATGGCACGAGCGAGGCGCGAATAGCCGCTGGCAGCCCACCTCGCCAGCGGCGGGTTGAAAACCAGGGCAAGTGCAGCGAGTGTCAGACTGACGAGAACTATCGCGGCCGAAGGCATCCGGCTCAGTGGTCCCAGCAGGGGGTAGGCGTCCGATAAGCCGAGCACCGCCAGCACCAGGTGCCCGGAGAGAGCGACCACCACGGACACAATCAGCACCAGCGCGCCGGATATGCGGGCCTTGCGCGGCGTCATCGCGGCAATCTGCGGACGCCACCAGGGGGAAAGACGAATCACAACAGCCAGGAGCGCAAGGAGCCCGGTCCACGTCGCGGGAACCCCAACCGGACGTCCCCGCCATAGCGCCAGCGGAATCGTGGCCAGCCCGGTGCACACGGTCAGTACGGAAACAGTCAGCGTAAGCGCGTCGGTCGCGTTTCGCGGCCGCGTCAGCCGCGCCAGCCAACGCAGGGCAGGAAGCAACACCGGCTCGGACGGTGTTGGTTTCGTCTGCCGCTTACTCTTTGGTGGCGCCGGCGCCGTTGCACGCCGCTTGGGTTTTCGTGGTGTGGCCATAGGAAATGGCGCACCGGAAGGGGGGGACAGTGGTCAGCATACCACGCGGCGGGAGCACCTGCAGTGCCTGCGGGCTCGGATTCGACTACTGAATGGCGAGAGCAAGATCCTCGTCGGTCAGGGGCCCAACGGCCGTAATGAGCTGATCCGGTGCCAGCGGAAAATCGCTGAGGAGCGCCCGTATATCGTCCAGCGTCACGGCATCTATTTTGTCGCGTATCTCCTCGAGCGTCTCCAGCCGTCCCACCGTCAACCACGAGTTGATAAGCCCCATGACCCGATCGTTCGTACTCTCACCACCGATAATGACCGACGTCTTCAGCTTGGTCTTGGCTCGCTGAAGCTCATCGGGCTGGATGTCGAACTCTTGAATCTTGTTCAACTGCTCGCGCACCACCCGGACCGCGTTCACTGCTAGC
>JAICWV010000067.1 GCA_025966365.1 Chloroflexota bacterium
GCTGTGCGTCGGACTTCGATGCACGGTGTGATTCGCCATGCATGGGTGCGCCGGGTACGTAACTCTCCGTCCTGACGGACGAGCGGCCGAGAAGGCGCACCACCCTCTCTCGATCGTTTCATCCGAAAGGACTCCTGAATGCTTCCGTCGTGGAGACGGTACCGTGATCTTCTGATCACCTATCTAAGCCCGCAGCGGCCACGCGTCCTGCTGCTGGCGATCCTGCTCCTGGCTTCCATCGGCCTGCAGTTGGCCAACCCCCAGGTGGTGGCCTACTTCATCGACACCGCCCAGAAGGGCGGGCCGGACTCTGTCCTCACCCGGGCCGCGTTCGCCTTTCTTTCCATCGCCCTGGTCCAGCAGGTCGTGGGGCTGGGCGCCGCGTACGTCGGCGCGGTCGTCGGGTGGGAGGCAACCAACCGGCTCCGTGCCGACCTCATGCGTCACTGCCTGCGCCTCGATCTACCTTTCCACAAAAGCCACACACCCGGCGAGCTCATCGAGCGTATTGACGGCGACGTGACGCTGCTGGCCAACTTCTTCTCCCAATTCACCATCAACCTGCTGGGAAATGGCCTGCTCGTGGCCGGTATCCTGATTGTCCTGGCCCGCAACAGCATCTGGCTCGGCCTTGGTCTCGGGATGTACGCTGTTCTGACGGTCATGGTGCTGCGGGCGCTCAAGCGGCGCGCGACGCTGCGACATGTCACCGACCGGCAGGTCAGCGCCGAGCAGTACGGCGCCATCGAGGAGCGGCTGGTTGGCACGGAGGATATCCGTGGTGTCGGCGCCGAAGGGTGGGTGCTCTGGCGGTTGCTGGGTCTGATGCAGCGGCGGCTCCGCGCCATGCGCAGCGCCAATCTGGCCGATAGCCTCTCCTACTTCTCCACCAAGTTCCTCTACGTTATCGCCTACGCCATCGGTCTGGGCCTGGGCGCGTTCCTGTACGAGCAGGGACAGATCACACTGGGCACCGCCTACCTGATCGTCTTCTACATCGGCATGCTGGCGGCGCCGCTGGACTTGATTCAGCGTCAGGTGCGAGACATGCAGGCGGCATCGGCGGGAATCGGCCGCATCGACTCGCTCCTACTGGCCACGCCGGGCCTGCCGCCTAGCGGCACGGCGACCCTCCCGGTAGGGCCGCTGGCGGTGGACCTGGATCGGGTCAGCTTCAGCTACGAGAACGGGGATCCCGTGTTGCACGACCTCTCCTTCTCGCTGCGGCAGGGCGAGACGCTCGGTCTGCTGGGCAGCACCGGAAGCGGTAAGACGACCGTCACGCGCTTGCTGGCGCGCCTCTATGATCCCGAGCATGGAAGCATCCGGTTGGACGGCGTCGATCTGCGTGAGGTGGCCGAGGATGATCTGCGGCAGCGCGTCGGCGTGGTCACCCAGGATGTGCAGTTCTTCCGGGCCAGCGTGCGCGACAACCTCACCTTCTTCCGGGAGGGCCAGCCAGAGGGGGCCCACGATAGCGAGATCCTGGAGGTCATTCGCGCCCTCGATCTGTGGGACTGGTATCGCACGCTGCCCCATGGGCTCGACACGCTCCTCGGTCCGGGCGGCGCCGGGCTTTCCGCCGGACAATCACAGCTGCTGGCCTTTGCGCGGGTCTTCTTGCGGGATAGCCTGAATCCGGCGAGCCGGCCCGGCCTGGTAATCCTCGATGAGGCGACCTCGCGGCTCGATCCCGCCACCGAGCGCACCATCGAGCACGCCATTGACCGGCTGCTGGCCGGCCGAACCGGGGTGGTCGTCGCGCACCGGTTGCGGACGGTGGCGCGGGTGGACCGCATCATGATCCTGGAGCACGGGCGGATCGTCGAGGCGGGACGGCGTGTCGAGCTGCTGCAGGAACCCCGCTCCCGCTTCAATACCCTGCTCCGGGTGGGGCTGGAAGAAGTGCTGGTATGAACGCGCCGCAGCACCTGCGCACCTGGCCGTTCAACGTCCGGCTGATACGCTACGCGCCCCGGCCCTTTGCCGTGTATGGATTCTTCACCTTCGTGATGGTGGCCGGCGAGATCATTCCCGGCATCATCGTCCAGGGAATCTTCAATCGGTTGACCGGGCACGAGGCCGCGGGCTTCGGCATACCGGCGCTGGTGGCTCTCTTCGTCGCCCTCGAGGTGGCGCGCTTCGCCGCCGTCTTCGGGCACGAGTGGGGATACGTGACCTTCCTCGTCACCGGGGGCGCCCTGCTGCGCCGCAACATCCTGGCCGCGATCCTCCACCGCCCGGGCGCGGTTCCGCTTCCCGTCTCCCCGGGCGCGGCGGTCAACCGCTTCCGCGACGACGTGGATGAGACTTCGGACTTCCCTACCTGGTTCCCGGGAGAGGTGGGGAACTGGGTGGGAACCGCCGTCGCCATCGTCATCATGGCGCGCATCGATCTCACCATCACGGTCTTCGTCTTTCTGCCGCTGGCGGCGGCACTGGCGGCCGGGCGCGTGGTCTGGGACCGGCTCCGCAAGCTCAGCGCCGACCGCGACCAGGCGACCGACGACGTGGCCGGCTTCCTGGCCGAGGCGTTTGCCGCCGTGCAGACGGTGAAGCTATCCGGTGCCACCGACGAGATTATCGGGCACTTCAGCACGCTCAATCAGGTGCGCCAGCGCTCAGCGGTGCGCGGCACCGCGCTCTACCAGGCCATCGACTCCATGACCAACACCGCCATCGCGGCCGGTATCGGCATCGTCCTGCTGCTGGCGGGAAAGGCCATGGCCAACCACACCTTTACTGTGGGAGACTTCGCCCTCTTCGTTTACTTCCTGCAGTTCGCGACCGCATCGGCCACCGACTTCGGCAACTTCCTGGGTGATTACGCCAACCAATCCGTGTCCATCGTGCGCATGGAGGAGTTGGTGCAGCCGGAGCCGCCGGAGGTGCTGGTCGAGTTTCACCCCGTCCTTCCCGCCGCGGTCCCGCCCAATGGGGCCGTGGTCGGTGAGCCGCTGGAAATGCTGGAGGTGCGAGGGCTGACCTACCGGTATCCAGCGGGAGGCGGCATTGGCAGCGTTGATGCCCTCCTCCCAGCCGGCACGCTGACCGTGGTGACGGGCCGGGTGGGGTCGGGAAAGTCGACACTGCTGCGTACCATCCTGGGCTTGTTGCCGGCCCAGGCTGGGACGATCCTCTGGAACGGCCGGGTGGTCGAGGATCCCGCGGACTTCTTCCGGCCCGACCGGAGCGCCTACGTGCCGCAAGTGCCGCGGCTGTTCAGCGAGTCCCTGCTGGACAACATTCTCATGGGATGGGACGCGGATGAGGCGGAGCTGGATGAGGCCGCCCGCCAGGCCGTTCTGGAAGAGGACATTGCCCTGTTGAGCCGTGGCCTGGACACACTGGTGGGACCGCGCGGCGTGCGGCTGTCGGGGGGACAGATCCAGCGAGCCGCGGCCGCACGCGCCTTCGTCCGCAACCCGTGGCTCCTGGTGGTGGACGACCTGTCCAGCGCTCTGGATGTGGAGACGGAGCGGCTGCTCTGGGATCGACTGCTGGCTCGCCGCGACGTCACCACCCTGGCCGTCTCCCACCGGCGTGAGGCACTGGCTCGCGCCGATCAGGTCATTGTCATGCAGGAGGGCGGGGTGGCCGCACAGGGGACGCTCACCGAGCTCCTGGCTACCTCGGACGAGATGCGCCGCCTCTGGGAGACCGAAGCAAAGGGCGATCGGGAGATGGTCTGATGCGCATCGTGAACCTCGGCATCCTGGCGCACGTCGACGCCGGGAAGACCACCCTCACCGAGCGGCTGCTCTATGAAACCGGCGTCATCGCCCAGATAGGACGCGTGGATGCCGGCAGTACCCAGACCGATTCCTTGCCCCTGGAGCGGCAGCGCGGCATCACTATCAAGACTGCGGTGGTGTCCCTGGTTATCGGAGATGTCACGGTCAATCTGATCGATACGCCTGGACATCCCGATTTCATCGCCGAGGTGGAACGGGTGCTCAGTGTCCTCGACGGGGCCGTGCTGGTGGTCTCCGCCGTCGAGGGGGTGCAGGCGCAGACCCGCGTGCTGATGCGAACGCTCCAGCGGCTGCACATTCCGACGCTCATATTCATCAACAAGATCGACCGAGCCGGGGCCGACGAGGCGCGCGTGCTGCAGGGCATCGCGGAGAGGCTCACGCCTGCGCTCATCCCCGTGGGTTCGGCCGGCGGCGTGGGAACCCGGGCCGCTTGTTTCGAGCCATACAGCGAGACCGACACCGGGTTTACCTCTCGGTTGACCCTTCTCCTCGCCGACCACGACGACGCGCTTCTTGCCGACTATGTCGAGGACGAGGAGGCAATCTCGTCGCGCCGACTCCATTGCGAGCTTGCGGCGCAGACGGCGCGCGGGCTTGTACACCCGGTGCTCTTCGGCTCGGCGATCACGGGGG
The DNA here is from genome assembly GCA_025966365.1 of Chloroflexota bacterium. GTDB lineage: Bacteria > Chloroflexota > UBA5177 > UBA5177 > UBA5177 > JAICWV01. The sequence goes on from JAICWV010000067.1 coordinate 4,392, forward strand.
CAGGGGTTGATTCGCTCATTGACGCCGTCAAAAAGCTGCTGCCCGCCGCTGAAGGCGATCCGGCCGGTCCTGTCTCGGGCACCGTATTCAAGGTCGAGCGAGGTCCTGCAGGAGAAAAGATCGCCTATCTTCGTATGTTTTCGGGGACGGTGCGAGTCCGAGACCGGCTGCGATTCGGCCAGGACAGGGAGGGGAAGGTGACGGCCATCAGTGTGTTCGACCGTGGTCCGGCCCAGCAGAGTGGGTCGGTCGCCGCCGGTCAGATCGGGAAGCTCTGGGGGTTAGCCGATATCCGGATCGGCGACGCGATCGGTACATCCCCCACCGCAGGCGAGCGACACTACTTCGCCCCGCCGACCCTGGAAACGGTCATCCTTCCCCGCCGTCCCGCCGATAAAGCTGCGCTGCACCTTGCGCTGGGCCAGCTCGCCGAGCAGGACCCGCTGATCAATCTGCGGCAAGACGATCGTCGCGCGGAAATGTATGTCTCGCTCTATGGCGAGGTGCAAAAGGAGGTTATCCAGGCAACGCTGGAGCAGGAGTACAACCTCGACGTCCACTTCCGTGAAACCTCCGTGATCTGCGTGGAACGGCCCCTCGGCGCAGGCGAGGCAGTGGACAGACTCGGCAAGGGAGGTAATCCGTTCCTGGCGACGGTCGGCCTGCGCGTCGAGTCCGCACCGGAGGGCAGCGGTGTGGAGTTTCGGCTCGAGGTGGAGGCGGTATCGATTCCACTCTATGTCTACAAGGCAGTGGACGAGTTCCAGCGGGTGATGGAAGATACGGTGCGCACCACGCTGCAGCAGGGCCTCCACGGCTGGCAAGTCATCGACTGCCTGGTGACGATGATGGAGTGTGGGTACGCGTCGCCGGGAAGCTCGGCACGAGACTATAGATTACTGACACCGCTGGTGCTGATGGAGGCGCTCAGGCAGGCCGGCACCGGCGTGCACGAGCCGATCCATCGCTTCCACCTTGAAATCCCGGCGGACACGTACGGAGCGACCCTGCCCGTCCTGGCACGGCTGGGCGCCGTCATGCAGTCGTCGACCATGCGAGGCCCATCATCCATTCTGGAGGGCACGATTGCAGCGGCCCGGGTACCCGAGCTGCAACAACAATTGCCGGCGGTGACACGTGGTGAAGGCGTGCTGGACTATGCCTTCGACTGCTATGAGCCGGTCTCGGGTACCGTCCCGACCCGGCCGCGCTCGGACCAGAATCCGCTCAACCGTAAAGAGTATCTGCTGCACGTAGTGAGACGAGTATGACGGGGAAAGGGATGATGCTCGGCGGCATCGTTCATCGGTACACTTGGCCATGCCTGTAACCGACACTCTCGATCGCCCGCTGCGCGACCTGCGCATCTCCGTCACCGATCGCTGCAACTTCCGCTGCACCTACTGCATGCCCAAAGAGGTCTTCGGGCACGACTTTCCCTTTCTCCCGCGCCAGGAGCTTCTGACCTTCGAGGAGATCGCGCGGGTGGCGCGGCTCGCGGTGGGGCTGGGGGTGCGGAAGATCCGTCTGACCGGCGGCGAGCCTCTGCTGCGGCGGGATATCGAGGTCCTGATCGCCATGCTGCGCGAGATCGAGGGGCTGGATGAGATCGCACTCACCACCAACGCCTCCCTCCTGCAGCGCAAGGCGCAGGGACTGAAGGACGCGGGCCTGGACCGGATCACCGTCTCCCTGGACTCGCTGGACGACGCCACCTTCCAGTCCATGAACGACGTCCGCTTCCCGGTGGGTAAAGTCCTGGCGGGCATCGAGGCCGCCGATGCCGCGGGCCTGAACCCCATCAAGATCAACATGGTGGTCAAGCGTGGCGTCAACGAGCAGGACATCGTCCCCATGGCCGAGCACTTCCGCGGCACCGGCCATATCGTCCGCTTCATCGAGTTCATGGACGTGGGCCACACCAATGGCTGGCGGATGGACGACGTGGTCACCGCCGCCGAGGTCGTGGAGCGGATCAACGCCGTCTTCCCGCTCCAGCAGGCCGATCCCAACTATCCTGGCGAGGTTGCCAATCGCTGGCGCTATGAGGATGGGGCTGGGGAGATCGGCGTCATTGCCTCGGTGACCCAGGCGTTCTGCGGCGCCTGCACCCGCGCGCGCCTCTCGGCCGAGGGCAAGCTCTATACCTGCCTCTTCGGTCTCCGCGGCCACGATGTCCGGGCCCTGCTTCGCGGGGAGCAGACAGACGAGGAGATCGACGCCTTTCTAAGCGGCGTCTGGGGGAAGCGGGTCGATCGCTACAGCGAGATCCGCAGCGAGGGCACGGTGAATCTCCCCAAGGTGGAGATGTCCTACATCGGCGGGTAATTGCCCCGTTACAATTTCGCCCGCAGCGCGTTCTACTAATGCACAGCGCTGTTGCTGTCCAGCTGTTCATAAAGGGCGGGTTGTGATGCGTGTAGCTCGTGCGATTCCGCGCCGTCTTGCATTGGCGCTCAGCGCGCTGGCGCTGCTCTCGGGAGCCGCCGGGTGGGGAGTGCAGCCGGCGCCGGCAGCGACACTCGGCGCCACCGCGGTGCTGGGCTGGAGCCCCGGCGTGGCGCGCAACGTGCCCCTCACCGTTCCGCTCACCGTGTATTTCAACCGCGCCATGGATCGCGCCTCGGTCCAGCGCGCCTGGAGCATCTCCCCGGCCGTGGCCGGAAGCTTTCGGTGGGGCAGCACATCTGTCTCCTTTCGGCCGGCGCATGCGCTGAGGGCCGCCTCCGTCTACCGGCTCTCCGTCGGCACCACTGCCCGCTCCACCACCGGTGTGCCCCTGGGCTCCCCCTTCGCAGTCCAGTTCAGCACCGGGGATGCGCTTCGCGTGACAAGCTACTCGCCCCGGGACGGCACGCGCGCCGTGCCGGCCTCCGGGCTCATCTCCATCACCTTCAACCACCCCATGGTGGCGCTAGCCGGGCTGTCCCAACCTCCCGCGAATCCGCGGGGCTGGAGCCTCTCCATCTCCCCGCGGCTGGCCGGGCACGGCAGCTGGCTCGGCACCTCCACCTGGGTGTTCCATCCGAAGATCTCGCTGCAGCCCTCGACCCACTACTCCGTCTCACTGGGTCCGGAAGCGCAGGACGCCTGGGGACAGCCGCTGGGACGGAGGCTGCACTGGTCCTTCAGCACCCTGACGCCCGAAGTGATCTCCCGCACCCCCCGCAACGGCTCGCAGTTTGTGGATCCTCACACGACGGTTACCGTCACCTTCAATCAGCCCATGGATCACGCTGCCACGGCGGCTGCGTTCTCGCTCTCCCTGGGCGGCACCAAGATCTCGGGCAGCGTCAGCTGGTAGGGAACCAGGCTGGTGTTCCACCCCGCCTCGGCGCTGAGCACCAGCCGCTCCTACCTGGTGAAGCTGGCACCGTCAGCCCGTTCCGCCAACGGAAAGGCGACGCTGGGCAAGGCCGTCCAGTGGCGGTTCACGCCGTCGCCCCTGCCCAGGATCACGGGCACCGACCCCGAGCCACAGAAGACGACCTATGCCTGGGGCCCGAGTCGCGGCTACGGCCCGATCTGCTGTTACGCCTACGGCGTGACCATCTACTTCAATGCCCCCATGGACAAGAGCTCGCTCGACAAGCACCTGACCATCACGCCCTCGGTCTCCCGCTTCTCCACCTGGTTCGGTGGGCCGAATCAGAACGATGAATTTACCTACACCATCTCTGGCGACTTCAACCCCTCCGCCACCTACACGGTGACCATTGCTCCCGGGGCGCAGGACCGCTTTGGACGGCCCCTCTCCGGCGGATTGACCTTCCCTTTCAAGACCTCGCGTCTCCATCCCTCCGTTTCCCTGTACGGCATGCCGGGGACCCCGGGCATCGCCTTCAGCGCCGGCCAGATCAAGCAGGCACCCATTCAATTCGTCAACATCCCCAGGGTGACCTATACCCTGATCCGCACCAATCTCTACGGCCTCGCCTCCACGGGAAACGGTCCCCCGCGAGGAAAGATGGTCCGCCACTGGACAGAAACCGTGCCGAATCCGCTGAACAAGGTGCAGAATCAGGGCGTCACGCTCGCCCAGCGTGACGGCTCGCCACTGCCGCCGGGGCTGTACTGGCTCGAAGCGACCGCTCCCGATAAAGTACCCGGCTGGCCGGAGTTCACCTATCCACCCGAATCCGGCGAGCTGGTCGTGGTCTCGAACGTCAGCCTGACCGTGAAGCAGGGCGGGAACGGGACGCTGGTCTGGGTGAACTCGGCCCAGACCGGAAAGCCGCTCGCCGGTGTGCCCGTCCGTCTTACCAACTACCAGGGCGTCAACCTCACCTCGGGCAAGACCGACGGACACGGCCTCCACCTCTTTACCCGCTACGGAGACAACGGCAGGGTGTACGCCGCCGTGGTGGCGGACGGCACGCACTACAGCATGTCCGCCCTCTACTGGCGGCCGAACGTCTCCTCGCCCGGCTACCTGCCCGACTTCTGGGGCGCGTACTGGGGCGGCCAGCCGTCATCGCACGGCACCTACCTCTACACCGATCGTCCGGTCTACCGTCCCGGCCAGCGCGTCCATTTCCGGGGCGTGCTCTGGCGAGACCAGGACGCGGTGTACTCACTGCTGGGCCGGAAGACCGCCAACGTCAGCGCGGTCGATCCCTATGGGCACGTCGTGTACCGCACCAGAGTCACCCTGGATCGCTTCGGCGCCGTCCATGGCTCCTTCCTCCTGCCCGCCAACACGCCCACCGGCTCCGACTACATTCATGTCAATATCCCCAAATCCGCGGGCGTATCGGTGGGCTTCAGCGTCGCCGAGTACCGCAAGCCGGAGTTCCTGACCAGCGTGTCCCCCCAGAAGCCGAGCTACGTACAGGGCCAGACGGTGACCGCCACGGCCACGGTGACGTACGTCTTCGGATCGCCGGTCATCAATCAGAAGGTCTCCTGGGTGGCCTACGCACAGCCGCGGTATCCGCGCCCTCCCGGCTGGGACGACTACTCCTTTCTGGATTGGGAGCAGCTCTGGCAGCAGAACATCTCCCCCAACAACAACGGCCAGAGCCAGTTTGGACAGCAGGTCGCCTCCGGAACCGGCACCACCGACGCGCAGGGACGCCTCACGGTCCAGCTCCCGGTGAAGCTGGCCAAGCAGCACTTCGATCAGACGCTCACCCTGGAGGCGACCGCGACAGATATGAACCACCAGTCGGTCAGCGGCCGAACCGCCATTCCCGAGTACAAATCAGACGTGATCGTGGGTCTCGAGGCGGAGCATCAGACCCAGCCGGTGGGGCAGCTCCAGACCATCGACGTGGCGGCGGTGAAGCACGACGGCACCGCCGTTCCCAACCAGGTACTGACCGCCACCGTCTACCGCCGCACCTACAGCAGTCAGCTGGTCGAGACGGCCAACCACACCACGGACTGGAAAGCGGTTCCGCACGACGAGACGGTCGAGACGCACACCCTCACTACCAACGCGCAGGGCAAGGCCACACTCACTTTCACCCCCAGCCAGGGCGGTGAGTACTACGTGGTGGTGCAGGGTAAGGACGAGCTGGGGAACGACACCCGCAATTCGATCTCCGTCTACGCCAGCGCCGCCGGATTCACCGATTGGGGGCTCTCCAGCGACACCTCCATCAATCTCAAGCCGGACCGATCGACCTACTCCGTCGGCCAGACGGCGCATATCACCGTGCCCTCGCCCTTCGACAACGCCACGGCGCTGATCACCGTCGAGCGCGGAACCATCCGCTCCAAAAGAGTGGAGCATCTGGCCACCAACTCCTCGACCATCGACGTCCACATCACCCTGGACGATATCCCCAACGTCTATGTCACGGTGACGCTCTATCGCGGCTGGCGATCCGGCTCCCCACCCGACTGGCGCTACGGCACCACTGAGCTGCACGTGAAGGTCGATCCCAAACACCTGATCGTGCATCTCCAGCAGACCGGCTCCAAGCATCATCCCGGCGATACCGTCACCTACTCCGTCACCACCACCGATGCCCAGGGCAGGCCGGTCTCGGCGCAGCTCTCCCTGGCGCTGGTCGATACCTCGGTCCTGGCCCTGCAAGACCAGCGCAACCCCGACATCCTGAAGGCGTTGTATTCCGAGCAGCCGCTGGGCGTGTCCACTGCCTCGGACGGCGTCCTCTCCATCGATCACCTGACCCAGCAGCCCAACTTCCAGCTTCTGCCGATCGGCACCACCAACGGTGCAGCATCGGACAAGGGGGTCGCGTTCGGGCCTGTCGCCAGGGTACCCGCACCTGCCCAGTCAGCTCCCAAAACCGGAGGGGGCGGTGGTGGGGCCGTCGCTGCTCCGCCTGTCACCGTGCGCTCGCGCTTTGCCGACACCGCCTACTGGTCCGGTGGGGTGATGACCAACGCGTCCGGACACGGCAGCGTCCGGGTCAAGCTGCCGGATAACGCGACCACCTGGAAACTGGACGCCCGCGGCCTGACCGTCCATCAAGGCGTCGGGCAGGGCGGGCTGCAGACGCTGGCCACCCAGGACCTGGTGCTGCGGCCCATGCTGCCTCGCTTCTTTGAAGAGGGGGACCATCTCCAGGTCGGAACCGTCCTCAACAACAACCTGAACCGCCCGGTCAGCGCCCGGGTGACGATGACGGCGCGCGGCCTCCACCTGCCCTCCGGCGCTGGACGGACGGTGCAGCTCCCGGCTAACGGGGAGCGCCTTCTGACCTGGAACGCTAGCGTCCCCAGGGGCAGCTCGGCGGTCATCCTGACCCAGGCGCGCTCTCTCACCAGCGGGGTGCGCGGGGACGCGGTACGCCTGCAGGTGCCGGTTCAGCCGCCCCTGACGGATGAGACCGTGGCCACCTCCGGCCAGGTCTACGGCAGCACGCAGCAGCTCGTCATCGTGCCCCGCAAGGCCGTGCCCGTGCCGGGCGCCCTGACGGTCCAGGTCTCCTCCTCGCTCACCGCCGGGCTGGGCGCCGCTTACGGGGAGTTCAGGGCGTCGCTGAATGAATCAAACGACGATGTCGCCAATCGACTGCTGGTCGCCTCCTCCCTCCGCACCTTGCCGCGGCCCGTTACCGGCCTCTCGGTCGGGACCTACCGCACGCTCGGTCTAACCGTTGCCCTGGCGGTGCAGAAGCTCCTCGACCACCAGTACGGCGACGGCGGCTGGCCCTGGTTCAACTCGCCGTATGTCTATCAGAGCGATCCCTTCACCACCGCCGACGCCCTCCAGGCCCTGGCAGCGTCGGGGGAGCACGGCAGCCAGGTGCGCCAGTCCATGAGCCGGGCGCGCATGTATCTGGAGGGTCAGCTATCCGACGTTTCGGCCGCGGAGCGCGCCCATCTGTTACTGGTACTGGCCGGCAGCGGCCCCGCCCCTCGCTCCCGGGCGGAGGCGCTTTACAACGACTCGATCCGCCGCTCGCACCTCGACCCCGCGCCGCTGGCCGATCTGGGCACCGCCCTCTCTCTATCGCGCGACGACACAAAGGCGCGAAGCATCGTCTCCAGCCTCGACAGCAGCGCCAAAGTGAGCGCCACCGGGGCCCACTGGGAAAGCGGCGGCTGGAACCTGTGGGCCGGCCCGGTGGTGGAGAGCACCTCGGAGGTGCTGGCGACGCTGCTGAAGCTCAGTCCGCATGATCCCTTCGTGCCGGCCGCCGTTCGCTGGCTGATGCTGGCGCGCCAGGGCGACGGCTGGGACTGCCCGCGGGATACCGCCCAGGCCATCGCCTCGCTGGCTGCCTACGCGCGGGCCGCGCGGGAGGGGACCGCCGACTACCAGTATCAGGTACTGCTGAATGGCGGGAAGAAAGTCTCGGGGAGATATACCCCTGCCAATGTGGCCCACGTCTCTGCCTTCAAGGTCCCGGTGGCGCATCTTCGGCGCACATCGCCCAACCGACTGGTCCTGGGACGGGTTCCGCAAAGCGGAACCTTTGGCCCCGGACCGCTCTACTATCTGGCTCGCCTGCACTACTACCTTCCCGCCAATGACATCGCACCCCGGAGCGAGGGCGTCTCCGTCAGCCGCCGCTACCTAGATCTCAAGGGCCATCCCATCTCGCACGTCGCGGCGGGCTCTCCCGTCAAAGTGGAGCTGACCATTCACAGCGATCAGAGCCTGCTGTATCTCAATGTGCAGGATCCACTGCCGGCCGGCCTGGAGCCGATCGACGAATCACTCAATACCAGCCAGCAGGGGCTCTTCGGGCCGCGGTCGTACTGGCTGCCCTTCGGTCCCACCCAGGACCTCTCAGCGTTCCTGATGCACACCGACCTGCACGACAATCGTGTCTCGCTCTACAGCTACTACCTGCCGCCGGGCACCTTCCACTACACCTATCTGGCCCAGGCCACCGTCCCCGGCCACTACGGCGTGCCCCCGACCCACGTTTCAGAGACCTTCTTCCCCGAGGTGTTTGGACGGAGCGCGGGGCAGGACCTGACCGTGTCGTGAGGCCGCGGCGATAGATCGGTAGCGGGCGGAGCTAGCTCACTCCCTGCAGCGTGGCCTCGGTATTCCAGAGCTCTTCCAGCACCTGCCCCAGGAGCATGAGCAGATGCTCGCGGCGCCCCTCGGTCAGCATCCTGGCATCTTCGGCGACGACCATCTGGCGCAGCTCGCCTGCCGCGTGCAGGAGGTTGTTGAGGTTGCCGACGATGGTGTCGTACTGCTCGGACGTCATGGGCGCACCTGGTGCGGCAGGTGCCTGGCGCGGCCGGTTGCCGGCGCACTGTTGCGTCCGCTCGCGCACGCCCTCCAGGAGCTTGTCCATCCCTTCATACCGGCTCATCGCCCGCCTCCCATCCGGCGCTTCACGGGGCAACGCTCGCTCTCGATTCTAGCAACCCAATTACTCGAGCGCATCCGTTTCTTCCAGCGCTTTGAGCTCCGCCTCGACCTCTTCATCGACGATCTTTCCCATACCCGGCTTGCGCATGGAGGTGATGCCGGATGGAAGCGATGCATCGACGAGATCGGATACCGCTCGCTTGGCCCGCGTGATCTTCCCCTGACGACCGCGGGCGGATTGATCGTAGCGGTCCAGCATCTCGCGCAGGCTCACGGAGAGCCCCTGTTCTTCCGCCCAGGCGCGCAGGATATCGGTATAAATGTCACCGGCGGTACGCCCCTCATTGGTCGAGGGTAGTTTGCGGCGGCGAATCTCGGCGACGGTGGGCTGATACTGGCTGCGATACCAGATCTGTGCCGCCTCCGGAAGTGATATTTCACGGTCGAGCGACCGCTCCAGGTAGAGGCGATACCCCTCGATGTGGTGCACGAGGAGATGGTAGCGCCAGGGCGCGGTGAGCCGGATCCCTTCCAGGCCGGTCTGGCGCGTGAACTCACGGCGCGCGTAATAGGTCAGGTTTATCCGCCCCTCTTTCCGGGGGAGCGCCTCGATCACATCCGCGTCCAGAAAATCGATTCCCAGCTCCTTGGCCGCCGCCACCCGCGTGTGACCGTCGATGACGAAGTAGCGGCTGCCGAGCTGGTAGACGCTGATGGGCGGGAAGTTGGCGCCGTTCTTCATGGCGGTAAGGATGTCTCGGAAATTCCGTCCGGCACTCCCCCCCGTTCCCAGGGGCAGGAAATCCGGACCGATGTGCCTGGCCTTGCCCGCGCTTCCCACGATGCGCTTCACACGCACCGGGCGCACGCCGAGATGAACCGTCGAGCTGACCCCGGCTTTGCGGGCAGCGTCCTCGTAAGAAGCAGGGTGCACGGGCATGCGGTACTCCGGCGGCGAGATCCACCCCCATTGTGACTGTTGAGGCTGGGACGTGAGAAGAGGCATATGCCGTTACTCTGGAAGTGGAACAAGGAGGCCAGTATGGCGAAGCAATGGACCGCTCCACCGGGGATGACGATCGACCCCAACAAGCAGTACACGGCCACGATCGAGACCACGGACGGCGCTATCGAGGCCCGTCTCTTCGCGCAGGAAGCGCCACAGACGGTGAATAACTTCGTCTTCCTGGCGCGTGAGGGCTATTACGACGGCGTCATCTTCCACCGGGTCATCAACGGTTTCATGATTCAGACCGGCGATCCCACCGGCACCGGACGGGGTGGTCCCGGCTATCAATTCAACGACGAGCGCGTTTCCCGCAGCTACACGCGGGGTATCCTGGCCATGGCCAACGCCGGCCCCAATACCAACGGCAGCCAGTTTTTCATCGTCCACGGCGCCGATGTCGGCCTTCCGCCTAACTACACCATCTTTGGTGAGGTCACCAGCGGGATGGACGTGGTCGACACAATCGCCCAGGCCCCGGTGAAAGCGGGCGCAGGAGGCGAGCGATCCACCCCCGTCAATCCCGCCCGCATCGAACACATCGAGATTGCAGAGCAGTAGGCTGATCTAAACATAACTGCCGCCCTTGCTCTGAAATTCGTGGATAGCTGGGGAGAATGTGGCTGGAGCGGCACGAGGCTCCCATATCGGCGAATCGGGTACGTGGATAACCGGCTCCGGCCATGTCGTGTCAGTGGATAACTCCAAAATTGGGTCTTGTCAAGGTGGAGGCAGTGCGGTAACGTACAACTGTCAGGACGGCAACGGACTGGCTGGGGGTCAACCGCAAGGCCAGCCCCGAGAGCGCTCCAGCGGATGCCGGATGGAGGGTAACCACCAAAAGGCCCCTGTAGGATGAGGCGTGAGTTTCACCCGAGCGGGTAGCTGAAGCGGATGCAGATGGACGTGCAAGCGCTCATCTGCATTCTTTGTTTTGAAAGCGAAAGCGGGCCGACTCCCCTGCAACCGGTCGCCGGCCCGCTTCCACAGCACCCGCGGCTGTGCAAGCAACCGCCGGGTCAGTATTTCGGTGAACAGGGGTCCGGTAACGGGCCCCCGTTTCAACCTGCCTGATCGTACTACAGCTTGCGGTGTTCGCGATAGTAAAACCCCAGATGTAGTACTTGAATGGTTTTCGCCCCTATAGAATGCAAGGTCCGGACCACCATCAGAGCGGTCATATATGCAACCCGTGGGGGCGATGTGCAATCGTCCGCCGGCCGGCTTCGGTGCGTGCATCTCCAGGGCATGCCGTTGCGTCACAGATTCGGTCGGGGCCGATCCCCCGGTTCCACTCGCTGCGGAGGGGACCCGGAAAGACTCACCCATCACACGGGAACAGGCGGGCCGGGACAGGGGTCCGGCCCCTACCAGACATTGTTCCCGAGAACAATATCCGTGGGTGGCGGGGCCAGAAGCCGCTCTGTGGAGCGGCGGGCGATTGCAAATCGCCCCTACCTTCAGTCGCCCTGCAGCAGGCAGAACATCAGTTGCTTAGCGATCTCGCCACCACCGATACGCTGCCTCGGCGTACCGTTTGTGCTGGTTGTGCCACTCGGTCACATCCTCGATACGCCGGTAACCCAGGTCCAGCACTTCATGCGATGTCTGCAGGTCTCCGCTGATCACCTCGCAGGCGTACACGATTGCAATCTGAGAGTGCGGCTGGCCCTGGAAGCTGGCGGCGCGCCAGAACACATCGACCAGGCCGGCTATGCGTACATCCAGCCCGGTTTCCTCTCTCGTTTCCCGTACCGCCGCCTCCGCTGCCGATTCGTTGGGATCGACCCAGCCGCAGGGTAGGCACCAGCGCCGGTCGTCGGCCCGCCGCACCAATAAGATCCTTCCCTCGCCGTCGAAGATCGCCGCCTCGGCGCCGACTTTGGCGGTGACATAGCCCAGCTCGGTGGAGAGACGCGCGCGAACCGCTTCCGGCGGCAAATCAAGCGCCCGCCCGTAGTAGCCGGAGGCCAGCTCCATCAGGTGCTCGTATCGCTCTCGGTCATAGGGATTGGTGGAATAGGTCAGACCGTTGCGAGCGATAGCCTGCAGCTCATCCAGAAGCGGAAGGATATCAGCCATGAGGCCGTCAGGCGGCGATCTCGGCCAGAATATGCGGCTGCCGAACCGGCGGCTCGTCGCCGAAGTCGAAGGCGGCAAGGATCAGCTCTTCCGCGTGCCGATTGGAGATCTTGCCGTTGGTGTGCACGGCGGCGATGGTCTGCCCCTCGCTCACCGGATCGCCCGCCTCGACCTCCAGCACCACGCCCACGGCGTAATCCACGGCTTCCCCCTTGGTCTTGCGCCCGGCGCCCAGCTCCATCACCGCCACGCCCACCTGCAGTGCATCGATCGCCCGCACATAGCCGCTCACGGGGCTACGCAGCTCGATCACCTCCCGCGCCCGCGGCAGCAACCCGAGGTCATCCACCACCGCCGGGTTGCCGCCCTGCCACTCGATCATCTCGCGCAGCTTCTGGAGCGCCGACCCGTCCCGCAGTCGCTCGGCCAGCAGGGCCGTTCCCGCCCCCAGAGAGGGACTGAGGCCGGCCATGACCAGGATATGGGCACCGAGCGCCAGGGTGACGTCCCGCAGCGTTCGCGTGCTCGCCCGTTTCTCCTCGCCGCGCAGGACCTCGATGGCCTCGGCAATCTCCAGCGCGTTGCCGACGGCGGCGCCGAGTGGCTCGTCCATGGCGGTCACCACCGCCGCCATGCGCTTCCCCGCTGCCTCGCCGATGGCGACCATCAGCCGCGCCAGCGTCTCCGCCGACTCCTGATCCTGCATAAAGGCGCCGTGCCCCGCTTTCACATCCAGCACGATCCCGTCGGCTCCGGCCGCGATCTTCTTGCTCATCACGCTGCTGGCGATGAGCGGAACGGAGTCCACCGTGCCGGTCACATCCCGCAGTCCATAGAGGATGCCATCGGCCGGAACCAGCTCCCCCGTCTGCCCCGTCACCGCCAGCCCGATGGCGGTCACCTGCTTGATCAGCTCGTCAATCGAGAGATCAACCCGGAAGCCAGGGATGGATTCGAGCTTGTCCAGCGTGCCGCCGGTATGGCCGAGCCCCCGGCCGGACAGCTTGGGGAAGTACACGCCCGCCGAGGCCACCAGCGGACCCAGAATCGGCGTCACCTTGTCCCCCACCCCGCCGGTGGAATGCTTGTCAGCTTTGAAGCCGGGAATGGCACTCAGGTCGATCACGTCCCCGGAGTGAACCATGGCGACGGTCAGATCGGCCGTCTCGCGATCGGTCATCCCCTTGAGATAGACGGCCATCAGCAGCGCGCCGATCTGGTAGTCCGGCACTTCCCCGGAGCTGATCCCTTCAATGAGCCGGTTGATCTCATCCGAGGTCAGCTCAAAGCCATCGCGCTTGCGAACGATGAGATCGAGGATAGAGCCCACCATACCGGAGTGTACGTGAAGCAGCTTCGCTCCCCAGCCACCATCATCGGCGCTCGCTCCACAATACACTTCTCTCCTCATCCTTCGTAGTTCGGCCAATTTATTGGCTGCTGCGCCGCCGCGCAGCTTCTGGCGACGCACCTCAAGACGTGGTTGAGCGTGGCATGGCTGATTGCACGTTCGAGCAGCATCGAGGGTGCGCACCTCGAAGCTGCACTGCGGTGCAGACATCAATAAATTGATGTAACTACGAATGGCAGGGGGGATAGAGGCGCGCTACTCGTCAGTTGGGAACGTACCGATCCGGTA
>JAICWV010000050.1 GCA_025966365.1 Chloroflexota bacterium
GATGTACGGGCCGATTTGCGATCGGCTGAGATGTAGGGGCGATGTGCCCACGCCCGCCGCTCCACAGAGCGGCTTTGGTGTATGCATCTCCAGAGTAGGCCGTTGCGTCACAGGTGTGGTCGGGGCCGATCCCCCGATTCCACTCGCCGCGGCGGGGACCCGGAAAGGCTCGCCTGTTCCCGAGAACAATATCCCTGGGTGGCGGGCACCGGAAGCTGTGCTGAGGCACAGCGGGCGATTGCAAATCGCCCCTACATTTCAGGCCAACGATTGCACATCGCCCCTACATCTCAGGCTCGCGATTGTACATCGTCCCGACACTCAATCCAGCGAGTGCACATCGCCGCGACATCTCAGGCTCGCGAAGGTAAATCGGCCCTCCATCTCCGCGATGGCATATCATCCCGACGCGTCCAATCCCGCGACAGCGCTTCATCCCCAGGTGTCCAATCGCGCGATTACAAATCACCTGTGCGTCCAATCCCGCGATTGCGAAGCGCCGGTAGTACACCTGCCGTTCAGCGACCACACATCGGGCCTCCATACGGCCTGGCCCTACTTCGGAGCTGGCAAGCGTTCTGGGGTATACTAAATCCGAGTAAATTAGTCGGGTTTAAGGTGATGATCAGGTTTTCAACCAGGAGCGAATACGGGCTCCGCATGATGATGGACCTGGCCCGGTCGTACGGGAAGGGCCCCCAGCCGCTGACGGCAGTGGCCTCGCACGAGGCGCTTCCAGCCGCGTATCTGGAGCAGCTGGCAGCCAAGCTTCGGCGGGCGGGATTGATCGTGAGCCATCAGGGGACGCATGGCGGCTATGAATTGTCTCGACGGCCGGACGATATTAGCGTGGGCGAGGTTATGCGCGTCCTGGAAGGTCCCATCTCGCCGATGGTCTGCGCGACCGAGGGCGAGACGGAGTTGCTCTGCGGCCGCCAGGTCTTCTGCAGCGCCAACATCGTCTGGGAGCGAGTACGCGATAGCGTGGCTCAGGCGCTGGATTCGCTGACGCTGGCGGACCTGATTCCGCCCAAAGGCCCCATGCCGGACGAAGGAACCCGTATGACCCTTCAACCACACCTAGATCATCGCGGGAGGAATGCAGCGCGCGCATGACGGATAACAACAGAGAGCTACGTATCGAAAATCTCCACGTGAAAGTGGAGGGCAAGGAAATCCTCAAGGGTATTGATCTCACCGTCGAGCCGGGGAAAGTCCACGCCATCATGGGCCCGAACGGGTCGGGAAAGAGCACGCTGGCGTACACATTAATGGGCCACCCTGGATATGAGGTCACCGAGGGACGAGCCTTTCTCGACGGAGTCGATATCACGGAGCAGTCCCCGAACGAGCGCGCCAAGGAGGGCCTCTTCCTGGCCTTCCAGTATCCGCACTCGATTCCGGGCGTGACCATGGCGAACTTTCTGCGGACGGCGGTTAACGCGGTCAGTGAGACGCCCGTCTCCGCACGTGATTTTCGGCAGCAGCTGCGAGAGCAGATGCGGCTGCTGAAGATGAACGAGGATTTTGCCGGCCGCTACGTGAATGAAGGTTTCTCTGGCGGTGAGAAGAAGCGCGCGGAGATTCTACAGATGGCGATGCTCCAGCCGAAGTATGCGGTGCTGGACGAGACTGACTCGGGACTCGATATCGACGCGCTGCGCATCGTGGCCGACGGTGTCAATGCGGTGCTCGGCCCGGATCTGGGCGTGCTCGTCATCACCCACTATCAGCGGCTACTGAACTACATCAAGCCGGACTTCGTGCACGTGCTGGTTAACGGCAAGATCGTGCGCGAGGGCGGGCCGGAGCTGGCGCTCGAGCTGGAACAGACCGGCTACGAGCAGTTCGAACCGGCCGGCGCGCCGGCCTAAAAGGGGAGACGAAATGGCACTGGATCAGCAGACACAGCTCGACCAGCTAGGCGACTACAAGTTCGGGTTCCGGATGCCCGAGAACTACGCCTTCAAGTCCCGCAAGGGGCTGGATCGCGAGATCGTGGAAGAGATCTCGTACATGAAGGGCGAGCCGCAGTGGATGCGGGACTTCCGCCTCCGCTCGCTCCGCACCTTCGAGCGGCGCCCGATGCCGAACTGGGGAGCCAACCTGGGCGACATCGACTTCCAGGACATCTTCTATTACATCAAGCCGACTCAGAATCAGGGTAAGTCCTGGGACGACATTCCCGAGGACATCAAGACCACCTTCGACCGCCTCGGTATCCCGGAGGCGGAGCGGAACTTCCTGGCCGGCGTGGGCGCGCAGTATGAGTCCGAGGTCGTCTACCACAGCTTGCGCGAGGACCTGGCCAAGCAGGGCGTCATCTTCCTGGACATGGACAGCGGGCTGCGAGAGCATCCGGATATCGTCAAGGAGTACTTCGGCACCGTCATTCCTCCCAACGACAATAAGCTGGCGGCCCTGAACTCGTCGGTCTGGAGCGGTGGCTCCTTCGTCTACATCCCGGCGGGTGTGCACGTCGAGATTCCGCTGCAGGCGTACTTCCGCATCAATGCCGAGAATGCCGGTCAGTTCGAGCGAACGCTCATCATCGCCGAAGAGGGCAGCTACGTTCACTACGTCGAGGGCTGCACGGCGCCCATCTACACCACCAACTCGCTGCACAGCGCCGTCGTCGAGATCATCGTCAAGCGCGGGGCGCGCGTGCGCTACACCACTATCCAGAACTGGTCGAAGAACGTCTACAACCTCGTCACCAAGCGGACTTCGGTCTACGGCGAGGGCACCATGGAGTGGGTAGACGGCAATCTGGGCAGCAAGGTGACGATGAAGTATCCGTCGTGCTATCTGCTGGAGCCGGGAGCCAAGGGTGAGGTGCTGTCGGTGGCCTTTGCCAGCGACGGTCAGCACCAGGACGCGGGTGGCAAGATCGTCCACGCCGCGCCCAATACCACCGGCACCATCTCCTCCAAGTCGATCAGCAAGGGGAATGGCCGCACCAGCTATCGCGGTCTGGTCAAGATCTACCCCGGCATGCACGGCTGCAAGACCCACGTCAACTGCGATGCGCTGCTCCTCGATGAGGAGTCGCGCTCCGACACCTATCCCTACATGGAGATCGAAGAGGACGACGTGGCCGTCACCCACGAGGCGACGGTCAGCAAGATTGGCGAGGACCAGCTGTTCTACCTGATGAGCCGCGGCGTCGCCGAGGACGAGGCACGGGCCATGATCGTGCGCGGGTTCATCGAGCCGATCGCCAAGGAGCTTCCCATGGAGTACGCGATCGAGCTGAACCGCCTCATCGAACTGGAGATGGAGGGGTCTGTCGGATAGTTGTGAGTTCTGGGTTATGAGTTGTGAGCGGCCCGGCGACGACCCGGCCGGTCACGGCTCATGGCTCACCCTGAACTCATAACTCGCGACTTAATACTGATGACTACACAGATGACCTCAGGATTCACCATCGACGCTGTCCGGCAGCTCTCGGCCTCGAAAAACGAGCCCGACTGGCTGCTGGAGCGGCGCCTTCATGCCTGGCAGATCTTCGAGGATCTGCCCATGCCGACGCGGCAGGACGAAGAGTGGCGGCGGACCGACATTTCGAAGCTCCGTCTGAACGAGCTCACTCCATTCGCCCCGGCCGGGGCCGACGTTCAGTCGCCGCTCCGCCTGAACGGGAGCAATGGCGGCCTGCTCACCCAGAGCAACTCCGTTACCGTAGAGCAGTCGCTCTCGGACGAACTGGCGCAGCAGGGCGTCATCTTTACCGACCTCGATACCGCCGTTCGGGAGCATCCGGACCTGGTGCGCCAGTACCTGTCAACCGAGGCCATACCGGCCGAGGCGGGCAAATTCCAGGCGCTCAACGCGGCGCTCTGGAGCGGAGGGGTTTTTCTCTACGTGCCGAAGGGCGTCGAGTTCGAGATGCCGGTACGGGCACTGTACGGGCTAACCGCTCCCGGCTCCAGCCTCTTTACCCACACCCTGGTCGTCCTGGAAGCGCAAGCGCGAGCCTCGTATATCGAGGAGTACGCCTCGGAAGGGATCGACCGGCAGACGCTGAACGCGGGCGCGGTCGAGGTGTTTCTGCGGCAGGATGCGCATCTTACCTACATCACGCTCCAGGAATGGATGGGGAAGGTGATCGACATCTCGACGCAGCGGGCGCTGATGGATCGCAATTCCACCCTCGACTGGCTGGTGGTCGGCATGGGCGAGGGACTGACCAAGACCAACATCGAGTCCGGGCTGCGGGGGCCCGGCGCCAATGCCCAGATGCTCGGCATCCTCTGGGGCTACGGCCACCAGCAGACCGACTACCACACGGTTCAGGATCACATGGCACCGCACACGACCAGCGACCTCCTTTACAAGAGCGCGCTGACGGACGAAGCGAAATCGGTCTTCTCCGGCCGTATTCGGGTGGACAAGGGCGCGCAGGGAACCGACGCCTACCAGGCCAACCGGAACATCCTTCTCAGCAAGAAGGCGTCTGCCTTCCCCAGCCCCAACCTGGAGATCGAGGCCAACGAGGTGCGCTGCACCCATGGAGCAACCGTGGGAAAGGTCGACCAGGACCAGCTCTTCTACCTGATGTCACGCGGGATTCCCCTCGACGCCGCCACCAGGATCGTGGTGGAAGGCTTCTACGAGGACGTCCTGCAGCGTGAGCCAGTCGCGTCTATTCGCGATAATCTGCGGGAGCTGATAGCGCGGAAGCTGGACGCGAGCTAGGCGCGCATGGCGATCTCGGAATGGATCCCGGCCGTCCGCGTCGAGGACGTGCCGGAGGGGGAGGGATTTCAGGTCGATATCAACGGGGCGCTCGTGGCTGTCTGGAACGTGAGAGGCGAGTTCTACGCCACCTCCGACGTCTGCAGCCATGAGGAAACGCCGCTGACGGCGGGTGATTTGTGGGACAACGTCATCGAGTGCCCGCTCCACGGGGCACAGTTTGACGTGACTACCGGAGAAGTGCTCTCCCTTCCCGCCATCTTCCCCATCCCCACCTATCCCGTGAAGGTGGAGGATGGCACGATATATGTAGGGTGGAGAGTCGAGGATTGAAGAAGAGGAAGGCCAATGACTGAGACTGTTAGCACGGCGGACGTGGTCCGAGAGGCACTGCGCGAGAACGTGATCGACCCCGAGATCGGGATCAACGTGGTTGATCTCGGTCTGGTCTACGACATTGCCGTCGAGGACGGCGTGGCCAGGATTACGATGACGCTGACGACCCCCATGTGTCCCCTTGGCCCCTATCTGGACCAGGAGGTGCACAGCGCGGTGGCCGATGTGCCGGGTGTGACCGGCATTGACGTCAACCTGGTGTGGACGCCACCATGGGAGCCATCCAAGATGTCGGAGGATGCCAAGCTTGAGCTTGGCTTCTGGTAGACCCGGAGCGGGCTGAGACCTCGGTCACAAGAAATTATCCAGATCAGCGCAAGTCCGTCTTCGGCTTGGTCGGCAAGAGGAGGGGCGGCCTCGGCTTCTGACTGAAGTTGAAGTCGTTCCCGACGTTCCCCAGGATCCTGGCATTCTCTCGTACATCCGGCCGGCGGTCCGGCCGGCCGTCGGTCTTGGGGTCGAGCCGCTGCCCATGCAGAAAGTCATCTTCGATGAACTTGAGGTAGGCGTCGAAAGAGAGGGTCTGGCGATCGATATACCCCTTCTTCGCATAGGGGCTGATGACCATGGCGGGAACGCGCATTCCGTAGCCAAGGCTATCCACCTTGGGAGGGACGACGTGGTCGTAGAAGCCGCCCCAATCGTCCCAGGCAAGAAAGATCGCGGTGCTCTTCCAGTCCGGGCTCTTCATAATGGTGTTGATCCACAGGGTGACGTTCGACTGACCCACGGTAATGCGTGAGGGGGCGTGCTCGCTGTAGTTGAACGGGGGAATGAGCCATGAAACCTGGGGAAGGTGTCCCTGTCGCGCATCCTGATAGAAGTTGGAAATCGCCTGAATGTTGCCGAGCTGGCCATCTTGATGGACGTCCGTGGCAAAGGGAAGGACATTCCAGTTATCGGGCGTGCCCGGGTCGATGTAGTCCTTCCAGCTGACGTGGTGCCGGGCCAGGAGATAGGTGATATCGGTCCAGGCATAGCTCAGCTGCTTCGCCTTCAACTGCCTGACAAAGTCCGAGTACGGCCACACACGCTCACTGGTGCAGCTCATGGCCACGTCCTTCTTGCTGCACTTGGCCGACCAGGCCGACACCGTGTAGAAGTGCACCGGCAAGCTCCAGGAATTCACCGGTGAGAACATGTGGTCCTGAAGCACGAAGCTCCGGGCGTAGGCCCAATAATTCGGAATTTCGCGTGCGTCGTTGTACCCCATGACATCAACCGGCGCGCCCGGCTTGCAGATTGCGATCGTGACGGCTCCGCAGCCCCGGTCGTATGTCTCTGCCCGTTTGATGAAGCCGTCCATCTTGCCGTGATTCAGATCTGCATCAGCGTCCGGCGCATAGTGAGGACCGCCTCCGTTGACATCAGACGTATTGTGATACGGACGCTGGCAGTTGCCGGCCCGAGGGTCGGGGATGCACACGGTGAACGTCCCGTCCTTTCGGCGGAGGCCATCGGCGCCGGGATAGGTGCCGAAATACTCGTCGAAGGAGCGGTTCTCCATCATGATGACCACCACGTGCTGGATCTTGTGGATGCCGGTCAGCGTGGCCGTGGGGTTTGATGCCGAGCTAATGCCTGCCGAGCAAGCGGCGAGGGCCCCGCAGGCAACAGTGCAGGCCAGTAATGAGGCGAGAAGCGTTCGATAGACTCGGTGTGACACGAAGTACTCGGCAGGGAGGTCCGGTCCGTGAGGCGCATTTCAGCGTTCTAGCATTATCTGGACCAGAAGCGGGCCTCAGCTCCGGGCACACGGATACCCGATCCGTGGGAGAGCGAACTGGTTGGGAGCGGTGGCTCGTCTAAAGGAAGCCGAGGCTTTCGTAGCTGCCGCCCAGCACCGCGCTGGAGCTGCTGCCCATCCATTTGTCCAGGACGGTTCCGTAGACGGAGCGGAAGTCGGTACCGTACATCAGGTCGCCGTTGTCGTCCAGGGAGCTGAGGACGGGGTCCTGGCCGTAGAGGCCGCCTTTGATCCTCGTGCCGACGATGAAGAGGGGGGCCGCCGTGCCGTGGTCCGTGCCCCTTCCCGCGTTTTCCTTGACACGGCGGCCGAACTCGCTGAAGGTCATGGTCAGGACATCATCCGCCTTGCTCTGGGCGGTGAGATCGGCGTAGAAGGCGGAGAC
This sequence comes from Chloroflexota bacterium, assembly GCA_025966365.1. GTDB lineage: Bacteria > Chloroflexota > UBA5177 > UBA5177 > UBA5177 > JAICWV01. Next base: position 7,227 of record JAICWV010000050.1, read on the forward strand.
GCTGTCCCCCAGGTCCTTCATCAAATTGGCATGCTGGTAGACCTCTGCGGCATGGTCGTCGAACCCGCCCAGGGTGACGTGAAAGACGCGGGCACCCAGCTCGGCGGTAATGATCTGCGCTACCAGCTGGAGCTCGCGAGCCAGTGGATTCTGGGGGTACTGGACCGAGGGCGTATACCTGGTGGCGACCCCTTGAAGGTCGTGGACGCCCTGTTCCGCGTTGGCCCCGGCATGCTTGACCAGGCCCAGGTACGCCGGAAGCGAGCCGGTCTTGCTCGGGCTGTACATGGTCTCGTACGCCTTCATGATGGCCGGCGCCGCTGTCTGGTTGATCTGGAACTTATAGGTATTGACGCTCTCCACCGAGGTCACTGGAACGTTTTTGGCGAGCAGCGTCGGGGGCACGGTTGCGCCGAGTGCCACGGCCGTGAAGGGGTTGGTATCACCCGTGAAGGTGGCGTCGAGATAGCGTCCGATCCAGCCGGTCTGCGAGGTTCCGGTAACATCCGCGGTCTCCCAGATGCTGGTGGAGCGGAAATGGGACCGGTCGGGGTTGGGATAGCCGACGCCCTGGAGAACTGCCACCTGCCCCTTGTCGTAAAGAGCCTTCAGACCGGAAAGGTTCGGGTGCATTCCCACCATGCCGTCGATGGCCAGGACGTTCTTTTCCGGGACCGCGATGCTCGGCCGGTCACTGTAATACAGGCCGCTGCCGTAGGGGACGATGGTGTTGAGGCCGTCGTTACCTCCCTGCAATTGAATGATAACCAGGACCGGTCCACCGGGAGCGGAGCTCCGGGCCACGCTGTCGGCCAGGGCGGAGTTGATAAAGAAGTTCGGTCCCATGGTGCCGACAGCAATGGCGCCGACCGCCGTTTTCAGGAACCCGGCGCGACTCTGCCGGATATTCCACTGGTGCCGCCTGTACTCCTCGTACTCATCACAGCAGCGATAGGTGGTCATCGTGCCCTTCCTTACGAAACCTGATATTCGGGAGAGACCAGTGCCAGATGAACCAGTCCCCGGACGGTGTCCGAGATGTCGGTCCCGGTGACCGGTCCCGTCCCGGCGTACTGCTTGAGTGCAGCCGCTGTCGAGCTGCCCAGACTGATGCCGAGGGCGCCGGCAATGTACGAGGTGAGCTGGCTCATGGTCCGGGCGCGGCTCTGGGTCAGGAGTGCCTGTGGCTCAAGGAAACCACCGGCCTTTCGAGCATCGCCGGTGAGGGCGGAGGCAAAGTTGAAGCGCTGGAGCATGGTGGTGGGATTGATCCAGCTGGGTCCGCCCGCCCAGCCCCCGACGTTAGGAGGATTGAAGAGCTCCTGGCCGAGGGAGGCCAGCGTTCGAGGCACCATGCTGAGGTCCATGGTCTGCAGTCCGAGCTGGTTGATGGCGGTGACCACGAACTCGGTGGGGCTCTTGATGTGCCCGGTCTTGGTGGTGTCGGAATAGAACTCCGAGGCGGTGAGCATGGTGCGCACCATTTCTCGGATGGTGTGATTGCTGCTGTAGTAGGCGGCCGCCATTTTCTTGACGACGGCCGGTGGCGGATTGTCCGAGGCGAAGAAGGCCCAGAGCTTGCCGGCCAGGAAGGGGCCGGCTGCTGGGTGCGATGCCAGGATCCGGACCGAGTCTTCGGCGCCCCAGTTGCCGGTCTGGCCCAGGAGCGTCTTGATGCTGTTATCGTGGAGGCGCGGCCGGAAGACGGCGTTCTGGCCGGCATCGAGGGTCCAGCCGGTGTATGCTCGCGAATTGGCATGGACATCGTCCTCGGTGTACTGACCGTGTCCGATGGTGAAGAGCTCCATCACCTCGCGTCCGTAGTTCTCGTTGGGGGCCGTGGCGGTATTGCGGCGCCCGTCCAGCCAGATCAGCATGGCCGGGTCTTTGTAGACGCCGGTCAGGAGATCGTCGAAGCGGCCCATGGCGTTGTCCCGGAACAGCTGGTTCTGGTTGTACATCAGGACCGGGTTGGCCACTTTCTGAATGGCCGTGGCGAAGTGCGCGTGCCAGAAGAGCGTCATCTTCTCCTGCAGCGGCCGCGTGGTGGAGAGCATGCGGCCCACCCACCACTCGATCAGATTGCCGGGATTGCGGGAGATGGAATTGATGATGTCGCCGGGAGGATCAAACGGGTCGGGCGTGGAATCGTAATCGATCAGGCGGCCGATCGTGCTTTCCAGTCCCAGGGCGGCTGCCTGGGTCAGGACTGCCGGTGCGGCGCCGAAGCCGGCGCGGCGGTAGAGATGGGCGATGTCCGCAAGGTCCGCGGCACCGGGCGCGGGCTGACGGCGGGTCGTGACGGCCGGCGCAGTCATTGCTTCCTCCCATAACTGTGCATGGCATCACGCTACCAGGCAGTTCTTTCCCTGCTCTTACCCCGTGTTTAACGTTGAGAGAAAATAAGATGAACATAAGAAGAGGCCCCGATCTCAATAGGAGACCGGGGCCGATAGAGCGGGCCGCCGGGCAGAGGCGGCCCGAGCGGAAGGAAGAGGCGTTAGGCGGAGCGGCGTCCGGCCGAGCCCTTGCGCTCGTTGTAGGCGCGGGAGAGCTCGGTGATGCGCTCTGAAGCCTCGGCTGAAGTCATGTCCTCGCCCGGCTCCTCCGGGGTGCCGAGGAGGCGGGACAGCTTGGCAATCGTCGCGAGCTGGTTGGCGCTGGCCGGCTTGTACGGCGAGGCCTTGATCTCGGAGCGGTCGTAGGTCTCGTGCGTCTCCCGGCTTTCGCGCACGGCGGCCGGCCGGCCATTCGGCTCGTCGCCGTTGTCGTCGAAGTCGCCCAGCTCCTCCAGCGCCGTCACCCCGATATTCACGGCGTCGCGCAGGGCACGCGCCTTGGCCCGCGTCTCGGCCATCCGGATGAGATGGGGGACGATCATCCGGTTGACGTTGGCCGGAGAGGCATCGCCGATTCCCGCGAAGACGCCCTTGGCGGTCTCGACCTCCGCCCCGACCACGGCGATATTGCCGTTATCCTCGTGCGGAATCTGGATCAGGGTGGTGCTGATGCGCTTCAGGCCCTGCTGATGCGCCTCGTCCAGCAGTCCCTCATAGAGCACGAAGTCCTTGCCCTGCCGGTTGATGATGTACTCTTTCTTCACCTGTCGTTCCTCTCTGACTGTCTCCGTCGGGAGTTGAACACCTGTCCTAATAATAAGGGACAGAGGTCCCCATGTCAAATATCGACACCCCTATTTTTGGCTCCAGTAAAGGGATTACAGCCGATTTATTTCATGAACTGTATCAAGACATGCGGCGTATAGGCGGCATGAAAAACGGCCCGCGGCAACGCCGCCGCGGGCCGTTTTTGTGCTCGGTCTTATCCGCCCCAGATGGAGTGGGTGGCCACGATCGGCGCGATCAGCACGGCCACGATATTGACGATCTTGATCATGGGGTTGATGGCGGGGCCGGCGGTGTCCTTGTAGGGATCACCAACAGTGTCTCCGGTGACGGAGGCGGCATGTGTCGGCGTGCCTTTGCCGCCCAGCGCCCCCTCCTCGATGTACTTCTTAGCGTTATCCCAGGCGCCGCCACCCGATGTCATTTGAATGGCCAGGAACAGCCCGGTAAGGATGGTCCCGATCAGCATGGCCCCCAGCGCTCTCCAGCCCAGGACAAAGCCGACGATCAGCGGCGCTGCTACCGGAATGATGCCGGGGATGATCATCTCGCGCTGCGCGGCACGGGTGACGATACTGACTGCGCGCGCGTAGTCCGGCCGGGACGTGCCCGCCATGATGCCCGGGTCCTCCCGGAACTGCCGCCGCACCTCCTCGACCACGCCGCCGGCCGCGCGCCCTACCGCCTGCATGGCGAGCGATGAGAAGAGGAACGGGAGCAGGCCGCCGATGAAGAGCCCGGCGATGACGTAGGGGTCATCCAGTCGGAAGACCGGGTTTGGAATCTTGTCGGCCAGCACCTGGACATAGGTGGCAAACAGCACCACCGCCGCCAGACCGGCGGAGCCGATAGCGTACCCCTTGGTGACGGCCTTGGTGGTGTTGCCCACCGAGTCCAGCGGGTCGGTAATCTCGCGCACCTGCTGCGGCATCTCCGCCATCTCGGCGATACCGCCCGCGTTGTCGGTCACGGGACCGAAGGCGTCGAGGGTCACGATGAAGCCGGTCAGGGACAGCATCGCCGCCGCCGCCACCGCCACGCCGTACAGTCCGAAGTGCGCGGGGGCGATCTCATAGGAAACGATGATGCCGAGCGCGATGACCAGGGCCGGCGGCGCCGTCGCCATCATTCCCACCGAGAGGCCCTGAATGATGTTGGTGGCGTGACCGGTGATCGAGGCTCTGGAGATGCTTCGCACCGGCGCGTAGTTATCCGAGGTGAAATATTCGGTGATCACAAAGATAAGGACGGTCACTGCCAATCCCACCAGGGCGCACCAGTAGTAGCGCGCATCGCCGAGGAGTGAGGCGTTGACCGGGATGATGATGAGCGCGGCCAGGACCGCCGTGACCAGCATGCCAACGTACAGCCCCGAGATGATGCTACCGCCGTAGGCGCGCACCACCAGGCTGCCGACGATGGAGGCAAAGATCGAGACGGCGCCGATGGAAAGTGGATAGAGCATGGCGTGAACTTCCTGCCCGGGCAGGTAGCGGTGAAAAAGCAGGAACCCAAGGAGCATGGCCGCGACCGCGGTGACCACGTAGGTCTCGAACAAATCAGCCGCCATTCCGGCGTCGTCTCCGACGTTGTCGCCCACGTTATCGGCGATCACGGCCGGGTTGCGTGGGTCGTCCTCCGGGATCCCGGCCTCCACCTTGCCCACCAGGTCGGCGCCGACGTCGGCTGCCTTGGTGTAGATGCCGCCACCGAGACGGGCGAACACGCTGATCAGGCTGGCGCCGAAGGCGAGCCCTACCAGCGCCGCGGGGCCGGCAATGGTGCCGTTTCCGCCAAAGGCGCTGAGCCAGGGGGTGGTACTGACCTGGCCGAAGGCGACGAACGCCGCTGTCACGGCTAGCAGGGCCAGACCGACCACCATGAAGCCGGTGACCGCGCCGCCGCGAAATGCCACTTGCATGGCCCGGTTCAGGCTAACAGTGCCCGCCTGTGCGGTTCGCACATTGGCGCGCACAGCCACGTTCATCCCGATGTATCCGGCCGCCGCCGAACAGATGGCGCCGACGAGGAAGAGGATGGCGGTGAGCACGTGGCCCGGGTCGCCGTGGCTGGGCTGAATGAAGATCGCCAGCAATATGGCGACAACGACGCCGATAACCGCGATGGTCACGTATTGCCGGTTCAGGTAGGCTGCTGCCCCCTCCTGAATCGCCACGGCGATGTTGTGCATGCGCTCATTGCCGTCCGGTTGCCGCAGGACGTAGGCGATCAGGATGATACCGTAGATGATCGCCGCCAGCGCCCCGGCAAAGGCCAGGATGATTGCGGTGTTCTTATCCATCTCCTCCCTCGTGTTAGAGCTGTGAGCTATGAGCTATGAGCTGTGGGGCACATTCCTCACAGCTCATAGCTCACGACTCGGTACTGACAAAGTGGTACGTGTCGCCGAGCACCGGCCGCGTGCGGCGCTCGATGCCGGTGACCCGAAGGTCCCCGAGGTCCGCCAGCGTGGTCAGGTGCCGCTGCGCCTCGGTTCCGATGCTGGGCGCGACGAAGAGCGCGGCCATGGCCGCGAGCACCGCGTAGCTCCAGCTGTTCTGGCGCGGCCGCAGCCGCGAGGCGGCGGCGGCGGACAGTCCGGAAAGGATGCTGGCCACTGCCAGATTCGTTCCACAGCGCGGATGAATGGCAAGTTCCTCTTCGCCATCGTGCATGCGGATCAGAGCCTCATCCACGGCGGAGCGGAGCTCGTCAGTCGGCACGTCACCGAAGATGTAGAATCCGCGGCTGTTGGACCGTCCGCGAAGCAGGACGCGGGGATGGCGCTCGGTGATAATCGTGATCGCAGCATGTTCCAACGCATGGTTGCGCCGCACACGATCGACATGCGTCACGCCTCTCAGACGTTCGATCACCCGCCCCTGCCATCCGGTTAATCAGCGGTAGGGCGCGGAATCCTCCGCGCCCCACTCCATGCCACTATAACGCATGTTCCGTCAACCGACTGTCTGCTACACTACGAGCCGTCCCCCACCCGAGGAGTTCGCGTGCTCATCGGCACCATCGTCAAATCGAACTCGCATATCTCGTATCTCTGCCGGGTGTACGGGAAGCTGGAGAAGGATGATCTCCCGCGGCCGGACCAGTACGCGTTCGGCACCTTCGTGACCCTGCGGCCGGACGAGGATAGCCCGGTGCGGCTGGTGGGCGTGGTGCGAGACACCCTTCTCCTCAACCCGGACTACGGCAGCCTGGGTCCGCGTCTCTCCAGCACGCGCGACCTGGAGGTGCTGTCTCCGGACTACCTCAACGAAACGGGCGTGGTGGTGGACATTCTGGTGCTGGGATCGGTCGAAGGCGGGGCGGCACGACATGCCGTTCCCGCGCTGGCCGCGGGTATCGGGACCCCGGTCGAGACCGTGGACGACGAGGGCATTACTGCCTTCCACCAGGATGCGCGCGGCCGGTTCCTGATTGGCTACTATCCGCAGCTGCTGGCGCGCCCCGACCCCGTGGTCGCCTCTCTCCTGCTCTCTATTCTGGAGCGGCTGGAACCCGCCTTTCCCGGGCAAAGGCGCGTCATCAACGTCCTCAAGAACAATCTGGCCTGGAAGGCGCGGGTCCTTCCCGCGGGGTAAGCGCATGGAGTACACCAAAGTTGGAACAGCGAAGGGGCCGGGGGATCACGCCCACGAGTTCCTGCTCATCACCCCCGACGACGACGGTAACTGCAAGATCGGTGAGTTCGTCTTTTACACCCTGGATGCCGGGGACAGCCGCCGCAACGTGTTGGGCCGCATCACGCGCCGCTCGCCGGTCCGTCTCTTCCCCGACTCCTTCATGGCCTCCCCGGAGGTTACTCCGGCCGAAGTGGCGGCCGCGATCGGCTACGTGGACGATGAGGACGAGCTCTTTGAGGTCGCGGTGACGGTGATGGGCCATTACGACCCGCGATTGAGCGCATTTGTGAACCCGCGCGTCCTGCCCCGCAGCGGCAGCCCCGTCTATCTGGCGCCCAGCGAGATGCTGAGCGAGGTTCTGAGCAAGCGCACCGTGGCGCAGCGCGGCTCCGCCTACGTGGGCTGGCTCCTCAGCCGCGGCCAGGAGGACGTGCCGGTGGCGCTCGACGTCAATGAGTTCACCAGCACCCATCTCTCCATCATCGCCGGGACCGGCTCGGGCAAGAGCTACCTGGCCGGCGTGACCGTCGAGGAGCTGATGAAACCGTACAACAAGGGGTGCGTCCTGATCGCCGATCCGCACGGCGAGTACGACACTCTCGTAGAGATGCCCAACAAGCCGGAGTTTGTCGAGAACGGCTACCGGCCCAGGGTGAAGATCTTCCGGCCCGACCAGGTGAAAGTGAAAATGTCGAATCTGGGGTTGGCAGACCTGCGGCATCTGTTGACGACCCTGGGCGAACGCATGGATTGGATTCTGACCGAGGCCTTCAATCGGGTCCAGAACAAGATGGGAAGCGCCTATGACGGGTCCTGGACGTTGGCTGACCTGATCCGCGAGGTGGAAGAAGTCGGACAGGAGCAGATTGACAAGGGGGCGGACTACAGTTCCAGCGTCTACGGGCTGGTGTGGCGGCTCAAGCAGCGCTTCGAGCACTCGAAGAGCTTTGACGACAACGAGCACCTCGATCTCAACGCCCTGTTCCAGCCTGGACAGTGCACCGTGCTCCAGCTGAACGAGATCGATCAGCGCGATCAGGAAGTGATCGTTGCGACCCTTCTGCGCCGGTTGCTGTACGCGCGGATGGGCACGCAGAAGGGAGAAATTCCCGAGACGGATGAGCGCTACATCCCATACCCAGTCTTCGTGCTGCTGGAGGAGGCGCATCACTTCGCACCGGCCTCCGGCGATGCGGTGAGCACGCCGATTCTGAAGCAGGTCCTCTCGGAGGGACGGAAGTTCGGTGTGGGCGTGGGGCTGATCAGTCAGCGGCCGGGGAAGCTGGACGGCGACGTCCTCTCCCAGTGCATGACTCACTTCATCATGCGAATCGTCAACCCCATCGACCAGAACAGCATCGCCAGCGCGGTGGAAAGCGTGGGGCGGGACCTGCTGGACGAACTGCCGGCGCTTTCCAAAGGGCAGGTGGTGATCGCCGGGGCTTCGCTGAACACGCCTGTGATCGCTCAGACGCGTACCCGGCTGACGAAGCACGGCGGCCTGAGCATCGATGCCGCCGAGGAGTGGGGCCGGTACTTCGCGGATCGGGAGCGGCGCGAGCGCGATTCCGCCGTGGTCGACATCCGCACCCGGCGCAACCAGCTCTATCGCGACGAGTGAGCTGAGAGCCGCGCTCTGGCAGGGGCGGCGTGAGACGGAAATTTACGTGCCGCGCGGACTTGACAGTGGCATGCGGGTTGCTATATTGTATGTAGATTACATAGGCATGTAATAAAGGAGTAATGAGATGGACAAGAACGACTATGCCCGATTGCACCACAAAGATGAGGTGGCGCGGGAGGCCATTCACGACCGTGTCCATGACGCGGCCTGCGCAAGTCATCACACCCATCCTCCCCTGCACCAGCGCACTGAAGCACAGCTGTGCCAGTTGAGTTGGGAGGTCACGCGGGCTGCTCAGCACGAGCACCAGGTGCCCAGCGACCCGTCATAGGGGGAGACTGGCACAGAAGTTGCGCGGGGTAGCCGCAGAGAATGTGCGGCCGCCCGGCCGGGGGCCCTGAAGGAGAGATGATGGCAGTCAAGACCGATGAGGTTCGCGATTTAGCCGGTTTCGAGGCCCCGGAGGGCTTTCTGGTCACGAGTTTCTATCTGGATGTGAACGCCGACGAGTTTCCGGCGCCCGAGCACATCATGAAGGCGTTCGACTCGCTGATCCACACTGCGGAAGACCGGCGCAAGGACATAGAGGATGGCCTGTCGCACGATGCCGAGGAGTCGTTGCGGGGCGACCTGGCCAGGCTTCGCGAGTGGATCAAGGACTGGGACCGGCAGGATGCCAACGGCGTGGCCGTCTTTTCCTGTTCCGCTTCGGGCCTCTGGGAGGTGTTCGCGACGCCGACCGTCCTCAAAAGCGAGGTTTCCTTCGAGCCGCGACCACAACTTGCCGCGCTGGCGGCCTTTCTCAGCCATACCAAGCCGACGGCTGTGCTGGTCACGGACAAGCAGCACGCGCGCATCTTCACCATGAAGCATGGCGAAGTGCGGGAGTGGACGGACTTTGAGGACTTCGTGCCGCACCGGACGGAGAAAGGCGGCTGGTCGCAGAACCGGTTTCAGCGCCGCTCCGATCACTGGAAGCAGCATCATATCGACAAAGCGGATGAGCTGGTCCTGAAGCTTGAGCAGCACTACCCGTTCGACTGGCTGATCATCGGCGCCGAGGACCAGGACCGAAACGAAATCACCGACCGGCTGCATCCCTATGTGAAGGACCGCGTGGTTGGTTACATCAACGTTCGGATCGACGCTCCGGAAGCGGAGATCGTTGACGAAGCCCGGCACGTGCGCGAAGAGGCGGAGGAGCATCTGATCAGTGACCTCATCGCCAGGATTGGGGAGTACGCCGGGGCGGGCGGGCGCGGCACCATCGGGTTGAAAGACACACTGCAGGCCATCAACGAGCAAAAGGTGCATATCCTGCTGCTGCAGCAAGGCTTCGAGCAGGCGGGCACACGTTGCCCCGAGTGCGGGATGCTCTACTCCGGACAGCTGGAGACCTGCCCGGCCTGTGGCGGGCGCGTCGAGTACATCGACAACATCGTCGATGCGGCGGTGCAGAAGTCACTGGAGCTGGGATCGAGTGTCGAGGTAGCCACCGAGTTCGAGGCCCTGGAGAAGATCCAGTGCATCGGCTCCGTGATGTACTACTAGCCCTCGCTCCCGGACAGAAAAGCCCCTCGCCGCCATGGCGGCGAGGGGCTTTTCTATCGTCTGCGCTACGTGCTCAAACCATCGTTGCCGTTGGACGGCAGCTGCGCCGGCGTCACCTGGATCGGGCTGCCCTGTGTGGCTCCGAAGGTGGCGCCGAGACTGGCGAAATTCTCCAGCTCGGAAGGCACCACGAACAGCTTGTTGGCGCTGCCTTCCGCCATCTTGGGAAGGGTCTGCAGGTACAGGTACTTGAGGATTTCAGGCGTCGGCTTGGACTCCGTGACGGCAGTAAAGACCAGCCCGATGGCGGTTGCCTGTGCCTTCTGCATGGTGACCAGCGCCTGCGCGTCGCCCTCCGCCCGCAGGACGGCTGCCTGCTTGTCACCTTCTGCCTTCAGAATCGCCGACTGCTTCTGGCCCTCGGCCTCGAGCACCGCCGATTGCTTGGAACCGTCCGCCAGTAGGATGGCAGCGCGGCGGTTTCGCTCCGCCTGCATCTGCTTCTCCATCGCGATCTGAACATCGTGCGGTGGAATGATGTCCTTCAGTTCCACGCGGTTGACCCGCACGCCCCACTTCTCCGTCACCTCGTCGAGGACGGCGCGCATCTTGGAGTTGATATCCTCGCGGCTGACCAGCGTCTTGTCCAGCGCCAGCCCGCCGATGACGTTACGCAGCGAGGTCATGGTCAGCTGCTCCATGGCCTGGAGCAGGTTGACGACCTCGTAGCTGGCGGCACGGGCGTCGACGATCTGGTAGTAGACCACGGTCGCGATCTGGATGGACACGTTGTCCTCGGTAATGACCGGCAACGGGTCGAAGGGCAGGACCTGCTCACGCAGGTCGATAGTCGGCAGGATTTGATCGATGAAGGGGACCACGAACACCGGTCCGCTTCCCGCTGTCTTGAGATACCGGCCCAGGCGCTGGATGATGACCACCCGTGCCTGCGGCACGATGCGAATGGACTTCATCCCCACGATGAGTGCAAAGAGGACGAGGATGCCCAGCACAATTGCTGTTCCCACGATTACATTCCTTTCTCGATAGGTGCTTGATCTTCAATCTCACGCATGGGACGGATGACCGGCGTCACCAGCGCCGTCAGGCCGTCCACCAGGACAACTTCGACCTGGGCTCCCGGCTGCATCACGTCGGCAGGATCGAACGACCGCGCCGACCAGAACTCGCCCTGCCCAATCCGGATCTGCCCACCGCTACCGTCCACTGTCTCGGTGACGACGGCGCGCTTGTTCACGAGGTGGGTCTGCGAGACCGAACCACTGATCTGCTCCGCTTGCTTCCAGCCCAACGCGTTGATGGCGATGGGCCGAAAGACGCCGATGCCGAGGAGCGAGAGGGCGCCGAAGACAGCCACCTGGACGGCGATCGACCCCACCACGATGGAGAGAATGGCGGTGATCACCGCCGCGACCGCAAATGCTGCCAGGAAGAGCCCCACGGTCATGACCTCTCCGATGGCGGCTGCTATGGCTACTGCCACCCATAACAAGACCCACATGACCCAATCCTTCCCTTGAACGAGGGACTCAGCCGTACTGTAGCACCCTGGGGCCAGGGGACGCGTACTCTAGAGGAGATACGGCAGGAGATACGGCCGGGGGCCGGTTGTGGCACCTGGCGCTGAACTGCCACCACGTCACGAGGTACATCGACACCATGAGCACGACCCTTCGAGCAATCATCTGTGCCGCCGTCGCGGCGGCCTTGACTCTGACGGGAAGCGCTCCCGGGCGCGCAGCAGGCACGATCCGGGTCGGCGCCGCATTCCCGCTCATGACCATGGGTGGGCTCGCCCGTCAGGAGTACACCGGGATCGAGATCGCCGCCGATATGGTGAATCGCGCCGGCGGGGTCGCCGGAAACCGGATCGTCCTGGTGGCGCGCCCCCTCAACCAGACGGCGGAGGCGGGGCCGGTCATGCGGTCGCTCCGCGCGGCCGGCATCAACATCGCCATCGGCGCCTACTCTTCCGCCCTGTCCATTCCCGCCAGCTCCGCCGCGGCCAGAAACGGACTGGTGTACTGGGAGGCCGGCGCCGTGGCCGACCGCCTGACCGGGCGGGGCTACTCTAGCGTCTTCCGGGTTGGGGCGAGCGGGACCAACCTCGGGACCAATAGCGCCCGGTTTGCCGCCACACAGCTTGCCCCGCGGCTGCACAAGCGTCCGGCGGCGTTGCGCATATCCGTCGTCTACGCCCGCGATGCCTATGCCCGATCGGTGGCGCGGGCGGCGATCCGCGAGGCTCGCTCGCGGCACATGACCGTGTCCAGCACCACTAGCTATAACCCCTACGCCCCCTATTGGCCGCCGGTCATGGCGGCTGTGCGGAAGGCGCACCCGGATATATTGATCCTGGCCTCGCACATTCCCGACGGAGTCTCCTTTAGAAAGGCCATGCTGGCCGATCACCTTCACGTCGGCGCGTTTATCGGGTCGACCATGGCGGAGTGCGGCCCCGAATTCGGCGCCATGCTGGGTCCGAAAGCAATCGGCGTGTTTGCGTCGGACCGGCCCATGGGAGGGTTCAATCCCGGCGCACTGTCGCCCGCCGCCCGCACGTTATATGACCGTCTGGCCGCTGCCTGGAAGAAGCAGACAGGGCAGCCGCAGCCGACCGAGGAAGCGCTGGCGGGTTTCACAGCCGGATGGACGCTCTTTCACGATGTGCTCCCGCGCACGCAGGGTCACTACGGCGCACGATCCATTGCTCGGGCGGCTCGCTCCCTGAACCTCCCCAACGGCTCTCTACCCAACGGCGCCGGGCTCAAGTTTGCGACGGATCGCGCCCACCTCGGCCAGAACACCCGCGCTGCCGCGGTCATCTGGCAGTGGCAGGCGGTGCGGCACAGCGTCGTGGTCTGGCCGGCGACGTTCGCGACCGGCCGCATTCGTTTCGTGCCCTTGCCCAGCTGATGTCGCGCGCGCTCTCCGCGTCTACCCCGGTGTTGCTGCTCCTGGGCCTGGCATCCGCGGTCGGGCTGCGGGTGGCGATCGGAGCACCCAGCGTGGCGGAGTCGCAAGGAGCAGGTCTGGTATTCGCGGGTGCCCTGGCGCTGGTGTTGGTGGCCGCGGGATGGCGTCCAGGCCCACCTCACCCTTCCTCAATCCTTGTCGGCCTGGCCGGAGCAGCCGTGCTCGTGGCGGGCCCGCTCTGGCTACATCTGACGTCCGGCCTGACTGAGCAGGCTATGCCGCTCACGTCCTTCCCCGGCTGGGCTCTTCTCATCGTGCTCATCGCCGGAACGGAGGAGATGGTCCTGCGCGGCGCACTTTTCGACTCCTGCGGACGAGTGGTGGGGCCGGCCGGCGCCGTTGCCGTCACCTCCATCGCCTTTGCCCTCATTCACGTGCCCCTCTACGGCCCGGCCGCGATCCCGCTGGATCTTGCCGTAGGCATGTGGCTGGGTGGACTGCGCCTGCTGACCGGCAGCGCGGCCGCACCGGCCACGGCGCATATCGCCGCCGACCTGTGCGGCTGGTGGCTGCTGTGAGTCGCCGACTCGGCGCCGTCATCCTGGTCCTGGCTGCCGCCCTCCTCGGACTCGTCTGGTCAGCCGCCCCCCAATCGCCACCGCTGTACGACGGGCTCGCCAACTGTTCAGGGCCGTATAAGTACCTGAACCCTCCTGCCGGCCTTGGTCCCCAACATCGAAACCCTACCTCCGGAAGCACAGTCGAGCACGTCAAAAACGGAAAGTTCACCGAGTCGGTGGTGCAGACAAAGCAAGCGCCTGCCAGGGCACCCCAGGCACTGATTCAGCTCGGTGACGGAGCCGTGAACCTTCCTTCCGGAATCACGACCGTACGGCTGACGGTTCGTCCGGTTCCTCCCCCAGCGCCGATCAGCAATGGCGTTCTCGACGGCAACGTGTACCTGTTTCGCGCGATCGGAAACGACGGCAGCTCGCTGACACTCGATCCAAAGATTGGAGGCCTGCTCCAGCTCAAGAAGACCGGACAGGAGCTATCGGCGCGAATGGAGCTGTACCGAGGGGGGAAGTGGGTGCCGCAGTCCACGCTCTCCTTCGTGAACGCGTGCTACCTGGCCACGGATGCCAGGAGTTTCGGGTACTATGCCTTGATCGCGCCGAGTCATGAGTCGGCATTCCTGACACGCTATCTTCCACTCCTCATCGCGGCCATCATTATTCTCGTGCTCGTCATCACCGCCTTGGTGGCGATACGCCTCTCGCGCCGCGTTCCCACCGTCGAGGAGGCCGGCTAGATGCCGCCTCTGATTCCCTCTCTGGCAGGACGGCGGACGTTCGCGCGGGCGTTCCTCAGCCTGCTCCTGTTTGAGCTGGTGGCGCTCTGTGGGGAGTGGATCGTCCATCAGGTCGAGTACCTGATCGTCTACGGGACTCGGTTCCAGGCGGTCATGGAGACGACTCCGCATCGCTACTACATGGCTGATTCCGGGTCCGTGCTTGCTCTTGGAGGCACGGCTGCGATCGCGGCGTGTCTGGTGATGCTGTACGGTCGCCGTCACGCGATCAGTCTGCTGCGTGCCCGGATTCCGGCGCGTTTTCACCGCCTCGTACCAACGACATCGCCACAGCTGACCTGGCGGGCAGTGCTGATGACTGCCTTCCTGCTGGCGGCGTGTCAGGTGGCCATCTATGCCGTTCAGGAGAACCTGGAGTGGATGTACGCCGGACTCAGC
>JAICWV010000031.1 GCA_025966365.1 Chloroflexota bacterium
CACGGTAGCCGAGGTGTTCCGCCAGCTCGCGCGCCAGATCGAAGGTTTTCTCCATGACCGGAGCGAAAGCGGCGAAGTCATTTCGCTCCCGAGCGTGGACCCAGATCGGGTGGGCAAGAGAAGCGTGACGCTGGATCTCGGCAACCAGGGAGGTAGGAACCCTGGCCGCCTGGTCGTGGTCGCGCCTGGTCACCCGGACGATGGCGGAATCGATACTCCCGGGGCGCACGGAAGACGCGTCCAGCAGGCAAGCCGTTTCCGGAGCGACCAGCATGTCGTGCGCCATAGCTGCCAGCCGAGCCAGGTGCTCCGCCCGCGCCGGCCCCCCGGCCTCGGGCATGTACGTCTCCTCGTCCCAGCTCAGCACCGCCGACGCCCGCTCCAGGGCCTCCAGTGAGGCAAGTCTCTCCCTCAGCTCCTCCATCGACTCCACTTTCTCCTCCGCCCACTATAGCCATCAGGGGTTGTGACGACATTGGTCATTGTGTACGCTATTCGTGCAAATGTCGGGGAAGGTGAGGTGTCCGTGCGCGCAGTCCTGCTGAGCTGTGTCCTGGTCCTGGCGACAGTTTCGATCGCCCAGGGACAGACAGCTCCGATTGCGCCGGCGCTGTCCGTTTCACCGGCCGTCGGGGACCTGCACACCAGCCACCAGGTCAGGGTCGACAACATGCCCTCCGGTGCCCCGCTCCTGCTCCTCTTCGCTCCCGATGGCACTCAGACCGAACTGTACCCGTACTCGATGAATGGTGGGTACCAGGTGACGCTGGACCCGCCGTCCGGCGGCTGGGATCCCGGGCTGTACCGGGTCGTGCTGGGGCTGAGCGGTGGAGGAGCCGTCAGCCAGACGTTTACCGCGGGCACCAGCCCCTCGTTGTACGTGGGTCCGCCGTCACCATCTCCCACCTCGGTGTTCAACCTCATCGGCACCAATTTGCCGCCAAACACCGCCGTGGACGTCCATCTCTTCCTGACCGGCGGCATCCAGGGCGAGCGGGTGATCACGGCAACCACGGATGCCTCGGGAGCGTTCTCGGTCTACGTGTGGCCGTTGGCGCTTGGCTTCCCCTTCTTTCCAGCCGGTATTTACCGCGCCAGCCTACCTGCATACAACCTGACGACCGAGTTCGCCGCGCGCGAGCACCCATCTAGCGCGACCCTCACCGCAGAAGACTCAGTTATGTCCGGGCAGCCGCTGAGCGTCCGCTTCACCCTCTACCGGCCGGATCGCTATCTCTGGGGGATCTACGCGCCCGGCGACGGCCCGGCGACAGGAGAATTTCTAGCCGGCCCTACCAGTATGTCCGAAACCGCGGATGCCACCCTGGCGCTGGGACAATTGACGGCCGGCACCTATTATCTGGCCACCCCCTATGACTGGGGTGAAACCAGCTTCACCGTGCTAGAGCCTCCCACGGCTACCCCCACCGCAACACCGACCAGCACGCCGACGGTGACCCCGGCGCCGGTCCCGACAGCGACACCCAAGCCGAGGCCCACGTCAAGGCCGAAGCCCACCCCCACGTCAAGGCCGAGGCACAAGCTGGTGTGCAAGAAGAAGGGGAAAAAGGGTCACAAGAAAAAGGTCTGCCGACGGCGTTAGCGGACGGGCACCTGCTCGATCACGTGCAGGTCCTGAGGAAATTCCGCGTGGCCGGGAGCGGACCGCTCCACCTTGCCACCGTCAAGCACGCGAATGCGGAGGAGTCGGTCCAGGTCGTCCTCGAATCCCGAGGTGATGAGGGTATATCCCATGCGTCGAAAGGCGTGCATGGTCGCCTGATATGTGGACGACGACGGCTCGGCATCGAGCAATTGCCGCTGCAGATGTACGTACTGGTGAATGAGCTCGCGCCGCAGCTGTTGCCGCCTGGCGCCTCGATCCTCTGCGCTATCCATGAAGAAATCCTCTCCGTGTCGGTGCCCAGGGAACGCAAGAAGCATGCCAATTCGATGGCTCAGTTCTTGCATTAATCCAGGGACCGGAGGAAGGATGCAATGAACCTGTCTCAGCGGCTTGCAGTTCTTGCACTCGGGTTAGCGATCTGGTCCGCGCCGTGGACGGCGCACGCATCTAGTCGATCTGCCGGGTCGTCGCTGGTGCGGACCTCCTTCCACCTCCAGGTCAGCTCCAACTTTTCACCGTCGGCCACCTTCTGGATCGCCTACGGACCGCTCGGCGGCAAGTTCGGGTTGATTCGACTCCACAGGGCCGGAGACGGACGGTTCGTCGCCGCCGGCTGGTTCCCATCAGGCGCCAGGGCCGATTTCTATTACATCGAGGGCCAGGGAACAATGAGAACCAAAGAGGGTGTAGTGCCCGGCAATCCGGTGCGGACTGTCGGCCACGCCGGTCCCCTCATCATCGGTCACCATCCCGTGCCAGTTCTCCGCCTCTCCGCGCCTGCCGGTTAGTCCGGCCGCGTATTCCAACCCAGGGACGCCAGGGCGTGTTGGCGGGAGTGCATGGGAGTCGAACCCACCTGGCAACGTAACTGGACGCCGCCACAACGGTTTTGAAGACCGCGCCCCTCACCGGAGAAGCCGCACTCCCCCGCACAGGCACTCTACCAGCGACACCGATTGACGGTGAAACGCCATGCGGTAGCATTGAAGTCCATGCGCTATCTGGTCCTTGCCGATATCCACGCCAACCTCGAGGCCATGGACGCGGTACTCGCCGATGCGCCTCCTTTCGACGAGGTCCTCTTTCTCGGCGATCTCGTCGGCTATGGCCCCAATCCCAATGAAGTGGCCGATCGTCTCCGCTCCATTCCCCGCATGACCGCCATTGTCGGCAATCACGACTGGGCCGCACTGGGCAAGCTCGATACCGCCGAGTTCAACCCGCTGGCGCGCCAGGCAGCGGAATGGACCGCTACGCAGATGCGGCCGGACGTCCGTGCCTTCCTCGATGTGCTCGAGCCCGTGACCGGCGCTCACTCGATGGTTATGGCCCACGGAAGTCCGCGCGATCCCATCTGGGAATACCTGGAGTCCGAATTTCAAGGCCCCGCCAGTTTCGCTTCCTTTCAAGGCCCGATCTGCCTGGTCGGCCACACCCACGTGCCGCGGGTCTTCCTGGATCAGCCGGAGGGTCGCACACTGGTCTTCGATGTCCGAGAGGGCGACGTCCTGGATCTCTCTACCGGACGTCTAATTGTCAATCCCGGTGGAGTGGGACAGCCACGCGACGGTGATCCGCGCGCCGCCTACGGGCTTATCGATACCGACGAGCGCAGCTTCACCTTCTACCGCGTCCAGTACCCGGTTGACGTCACCCAGAAGAAGATGCTGGAGGCTGGCCTGCCCGAGCCGCTCGCGGCTCGGTTAGAACTCGGTATTTGATGCAAGCCCCAAAAAGAAGAGCCCCCTCTCCCGTGAGCAGGAGAGGGGGCTGGGGGTGAGGGTCGCCCCCCGCTTTACCGGAACTGGAAGGACGCGGTGTGTACCGTGCCGTCGTCCAGGGTCACCATGACCTGGCGGCAGGTACCTACCCAGGTCGGGTTCGTCGCCAGGGTGTCCACGAACTGGCCGGACCCGGCGTCATACCGGAAGGTGGTGCCACCGACAGTCGTGCCGGCCTCCGGCGAACCGACCGCCGTGCCGGTACCGCAGTCAGTCTGCTGCCACTGCACCGACTCCAGCGAGGACAGAGCCGTGATGGGACCCAGCGACCACTTGAGCACCACCGCCGACCCGGCCCTGGCGCGGTTGAGACCGGAGCTGTCCACGGGACTGGAGAAGCCCTTGAAGTAGTACATCAGCAGCCGTACCACTTGCGGGTCGTGGTCACTCAGCTGGTCGCGGAACTCGCTGTTGATGTGCACCACGTCGTACTGGAAGCGCGACGGACCGAAGAGGGCGCCGCTCACCAGAATGTGATCGAGCACCTCCGCGTTTCCCTCGAAGTTGTAGGTGTACTGCTCGCTCGCGGGCAACGTGGTGATCAGATCGTGCAGGAAAGTCCCCTGCAGGTCATGGATGGTATCGGAGAACTGAAAGTCGTTCAGGTCCCCCAGCACCACGACGTCCGCGCTCGCATCCTTTGCCAGGATGGAGGCGACGAAGTCATGGACGACCTGCGCCTGCTGGTGCCGCTGCGCCTCCGAGGAGTTTTCCGGCGGCTGGAACCTGCCGAAGAGCGGGTCGTCCCCGCCCTTCGAGATGAAGTGGTTGGCGATGACGAACAGGCGATGCCCGTGGTAGGTGAATTCGCCCGCCAGCGGTTTGCGGCTGTCGTCGAACGCGGGGTTCGTGGGATCGATCCGTCCCGGGCTGTACTGGAGGATGGGAGCGCCGTTGGCGTCGGTCTGCACGCTGTCCGCGTCGGTTGGGCCCGCGTTCCCCCGGTCCACGAAGGCAAGGCCCCGGTCCGTCCGGAAGAGGAAGCCAACGCGGATGTTCCCACCCGGCTGCCCCCCATCCTGGTCGTCAACCGGATTGATCTGCCGGTACTGGTAGGTCGGGCCGCCCGCCGCCGAGATGGCGGAGATGAGCTTCCCGAAGGTGACGTCCGCATCCACTGTACCGGTGTCTGCAGCGCCGGTATCGTCCTGAATCTCCTCAACGGCGACAATGTCCGGCGCCTGGAGGTTGGTGACGATGGCGTTTGCCAGCCCGTCGAACTTAGTCTGTGGGTCCGTCGGCGCCAGGTTCTGGACGTTAAAGGTGGCGACCGCCAGGTGTGCCGGGCCGGGAGCGTCCGTCACTTCCCGGGCCAGTCCGTTGGATTGCCCAACGGCATCTTGCGTGACTTCAAGCATGAAGTTGCCGAAGTTGTAGTCAAGCACGCCGACGGTGGCGCCGGGAATGGTGTCACCCACGTTCAGGTCGGGCGTGGAGGCGAGGGCGTCGTCCAGAATGATGCGCTCGGGGTTGAAGTCATTCGAGCGAATCACGATTCCCCCGCGCGACGTCCGCACGCTCGCTCCGGTGCCGTTATCCGCCAGCACCGGCAGCTCGCCGAAGCTATTGGTCGGGCCCGAGGCCACGGCGTTGTCCACTTCCACGCGCATGCCTTCCAGGCTCTCGTAGAAGTCGATTCCGTCGTTCGCCGGATCGAAAGTCCCGCTCGTCTCCACCGACCCGCTTGCGTCATCCTCGATGACATCTGTCGGGATCTGCCGGATATTCGTGCCGGACCGGGAGGGATCGGTGGTGATGATCGTGGCGGCAGGCAGCGGGTTCCCGCTGCTCAGCACCGTCAGCGTGGGACTGGTTATCTCGGTAGTCGTGAGGTTGGTGGCAGCCCCTCCCGGGCGAAACTCGGAGACGCGACCCGCGACCCCGATGGCATCGCCGACCGCGACCGTCGGGCCTGTGCCGGTGAAGACGAAAACCCCCTCCGAGGTGGCGGGGTCGTTATCGGGGCTCGGGTCCTGTATCCAGAAGCCGTTGCTCGACCGGGCGGTCACGATCCCGGAGGTGGTTACACTCTGGCCCGCAAGGGGGGAGATGTGCGCGGCCCCCTGTATATCGTGGATAGCAACTGGCGGCCGCGCGGTGGTGAACGACCAGCTGTAATTCGATGCCATGGATTGGTTCGAAGCATCGCGCACGTTGGAAGCGGTGATAGTGACGGTGCAGGTCTCGCCGCCGGCGAAGTCGACCACCGGATCGATAGTATACGTTGCGCCGCTGCCAGAAACGGTGCCGGCATGCGTTCCGCTGCTGGAGCAAGAGATGTCGTACCACGGATCGGTCACGGTCACCGGCATGTTGAAGGTAATGGAAATATCCGCGCTGGCGCTCACGTCGGACGCCCCCGAGGTGGGCGTGTGCGAGGTAACCACGGGGACCGTGGGGTAGCCACAGCCAAACGTGCCGGCCGAATTGCGCGGGGTCGGGTCGCCGGCCGCAAAGTCGGCGGAATTGTTGTCGGTATCGGTACAGGTGCTGCGCAGGTCGGCGGTGGTGTTCGACAGGCCGGGCGCCGGCGAGCCTTCCGCGTCCGTCGCGGATCCATAGCCGACATAGTCCACCACCCCAGACGCCGCGTGGCACGTCGCACCACACGACAGCCCGGTGGCCGAATTCACCAGGGCCACCTTTCCTGATGCCGCGCTCATGGCAATTGTGCCGGCCTGATCGGGCGTGGGGAGAGGGGTGGTTCCACCCGACCCTTTTGCCTCCTGCACCAGGAAATATTGGCCTGGGGCGAGCGTGGCGGGCGGCAGAGCGGTGACCTGCCAACTACTGCCGGTGGCGCTGGCATACTGCACCGACCAGTTGCTCACGTCGGCCGTCGTTGAGCCTGTGTTAAGAAGCTCGATAAAGTCGTTGGTATAGGTCGCGCCGAAATTACCGCCGCCGCCGTACACCTGGCTGATGACGACATTGGTCGAGAACGCCCCCACCAGGGGCGGGGCCATCGAAAACGCGCTCAGAAGCGCGACGCTGACGGCAAGCACAACGCGCAGGCGCGGCAAACGAAGTGATGACATACGGTAGATCCTCTCCTTCTCACTGGGTCGTCGCGGCAGAGCCGCGGGGTCGCGGATCTCTCTCCTTTCTCGCGTGCCGGATGTCGCTCGGGTCACCCACCCGACAGCCGCGTTAAGGAACGCCAGGAGTTCCGATGCCGGTTCCAGCGCCCGTGACGGGGGCCGTCTGGCCCGTTCCCGTCGTGGGCGCTGCCCCCGTTAGTGGAGCAACAGTCGGAGCCAGAACTGGAGCGGCTACCGTCGGCTGGAGGACCGGGGGCGCAGTGGGCTGGACGACCGGAGGCACCGTTGGCGCGGCCGGAGCCTGGTAGGCCGGCGACTGCGGCACCGGCGGCGCCTGATCAGAGGTCGATTGCTGAGGAACAGGAAGCGAGCTGGACACGGTTCCCACCGAGCAATAGGGCTCGAGCCCGGCCCAGATATCAAACACTCCGCTGGAGGGCGATCCATAGGCATCCGGGAGGCGGCAGAGCGAGCCAGAATACACACCCGGCGGCTGCTGGAAACTCATGACCGGAATATGGAGCAGGTCGAACGCCTTGAGCATGTAATCGTGCCAGATAGGCGCCGCTCCGGTCACGCCGGTGGTGCCCCGCATCTGACTGTTGTTGGCATTTCCTACCCAGACGCCGGTCACCAGGTCCGGCACGTAACCCACGGTCCAGTTATCGGTGTAGGAGTTCGTCGTACCGGTCTTGGCCCCGGCCGGACGCCCCACATAGAGATCGCTACCGACCCCAAATTCGCACACCTGAGGGGTACAGCGGGAGGCGTCGTCCGAGAGGACGTTGTTCATCAGATAGGCGTACTCCGGCTTCAAGACCTGTGCTCGATTCTTGTAGGCACCGGATTGATTCAGGTCGTAGAGCACCTTATGCGTGGTGCGGTCAAGCACCTTCACGATGGCGGTGGGCTGAACCCGGTAGCCGCCGGTGGCGAAGGCACCGTATGCCGAGGTCTCTTCCACCAGCCGAACGCCGTGCTCCATGCCGCCCAGGGTCAGCGACCAGCCGCAACAGTGCGGATTGTCCGACCTGAGGCTGGTGATCCCCAGGTTGATGGCCTGATCGGCGATGTTCCACAGCCCATGGGGCCCGCAGGTGCCGCAGGTGGCACCGTACTGCTCGACCTTGACCGCCGGGATATTGAGCGAGTTCTGCAGGGCCACGCGAAGAGTAACCGTTCCGTGCCACGTGTTGTCGTAGTCGGTCGGCTCGTACCAGCCACCATCCGCCGTATTCCCGGTGTCCGGAATGGCCAGGGGGCCATCATAGACGGTGGTGCCCGGCCCCAGTCCGTGCTGGAAGGCATAGACATAGTTGAACGGCTTGAAGGACGAGCCGGGCTGACGAGGCGTGACCGCCATATTAATCTGCCCGCTGATTGCTTTGTTTTTGTAGTCGGCACTCCCCACCATGGCCCGGATGCAGCCGTAGCAGCTGGGACGGAGGTCCATGGATACCAGGGCTCCATCGGTCACGTTATACGCGCCGAGCTGGCTGATCTGACCGCTGACCGTGTCCTGAGCGGCCCGCTGCACGCCGACGTCCAGGGAGGTGTACACCTGCAGGCCGTCGTAGATCTTGTCGCCCAGGCCCGGCATCTGCTTGAGCTGATCGATCGCGTACTGCACGAAGTGCGGGTATTTATTCGAGGTCTGCGCCGTTCGAAACGCCGGCCACTTGTTGGCCTCAGCCATGTATTTGTCGATCAACGCCGGATCCGGGTGCCCGTTGGTGTTCAGATACCCATGGCTGTACATCAGATGGAGGACATAGTGCATGCGGTCGAGGGCCGCCTGCCGGTTGTCCACCGGGTTGTAGGTGGTCGGCGCCTCTGGCAGGCCCGCCAGGAACGCGCACTGAGCCGGATCGAGGTTCCAGACGTCGGTGTGGAAATAGGCGAGGGCCGCGGCCTCCGCGCCCGTGGACAGATTCCCGTAGTAGGCCCCGTTCAGGTAGTACCAGAGAATCTTCGTCTTCGGGTATTTCTGTGTCAGCTCTGCCGCCAGAATGACCTCTTCGGTCTTTCGCGTGATGGTCTGGTGGAAGTCGTTGAGCATATAGCGGCGCACCAGCTGCTGCGTGATGGTACTGGCACCCGAGACGACGTGGCCCGTCATCAGGTTGTCGACCTCAGCCCGGGCGATGCTGAGCGGGTCGAATCCCGGGTTGCTATAGAAAGAGGCATCTTCGGTCGCAATCGTGGCCCGTTGCAGCGCGGGTGGAATTCCGTGAGACCTGGGATGGCCCTTCCACCGCCCCGCGCGGTAGTAGTCGTTTGCCACCAGCCAGGTCTCCTTGCGTGCCCGGTAAAAGGCAGTGCTGTGTCCCGGCATTCGCAGCGGCTCCACGATCCGGCTCCCGCCCTGCTGGTTGGTCAGGTCGGCCATGTCATACAGGACATGCTTCCCGGTAGAGTCCAGAAACACGGTGTTCTGGAACTCCGTCTGGGCTTTGAGCTTGGAGATCGACGGAAGGTTCTCGCCGTAGAAAAGGATGGTGGCGGCGCTGGCGCCGGATGTCAGCATCGTGCAGGCGACCAGAACCACAAGCAGGATGCGAAGAATTGCGCGAGGTCGCGACCGCCGATGGCCGTTGATGGCACGATAGGCGGTCCGCCGCCGCAGCGTGCGTGAAGCCATACAGCGGCAATTATGCCCCACCGGAGCGGGCGCCGTCCATATGGACCCCATATGATGAAAGGCGGAGTACCAGGGAGGATGCCATGCCCAATGTGTATGTGACGCGAGTCATTCCACAGCCAGGAATCGACCGTCTTCGGGCTCGCGGGTACCAGGTCGACGTCAATGAATCGGATACGCCTTTGACGCAGGAACAGCTTCGTGAGAAAGCCGCGACGTACGATGCCCTGGTCACGTTACTGACGGATCACATCGACCGGCAGGTCCTGGACGCCGGCAAGGGCAAGCTCCAGATTGTCGCCAACGTGGCCGTGGGCTACGACAACATCGACGCTCCGGCTGCCACCGAGGATGGCATCATTGTGACCAACACCCCTGGGGTCCTGACCGAGACCACGGCCGACTTCGCCTGGACACTCCTGATGGCGGTCGGGCGGCGCGTGGTCGAAGGTGACCAGTTTTTCCGGGGCGGCCGGTACAAGGGTTGGGGCATCTTGATGTTGCTGGGGGAGGATGTCTACGCCAAGACGTTGGGAATCGTCGGATTCGGCCGTATCGGGCAGGCAGTGGCGCAACGCGCCACCGGCTTCAGCATGGACATCCTCTACTACGACCCCGTCATCCAGGCCGAGGACGCGGCCCGGAGGGTAGGCGCGCGGCGCGTCGAACTCGACACGCTCCTGCGCGAGAGCGACTATGTCACCGTCCATACACCGCTCGTGCCCGAGACACGGCACCTCATCGGCATGCCCGAACTGCAAAAGATGAAGTCCACCGCCTATCTGATCAATACCTCGCGCGGGCCCGTGGTGGATGAGGGGGCGCTGGTGGATGCGCTTCGCCAGAACCTGATCCGGGGCGCGGCGCTCGACGTCTACGAGAACGAGCCGGCGCCCCATCCGGGACTGACCGAGCTCGAGAACACGGTTCTCACGCCCCACATTGCGTCGGCGTCGCGCGAAACCCGCGAGAAGATGGCAACAATGGCGGCGGACAACGTCATTGCCGTCTTCGAGGGCCAGGCGCCGCCGACGGCGGTCAATCCAGAGGTGCTCAAGAAATAAGCGAGCGCCTACCCGGCCCCCGCGCGTGTCCTGGTCTGCAACACGGACCGCATTCGCTCCAGCGCCTTCTCCAGGTTTTCGTAGCTGTTGGCGTAGGAAAGCCGGAGATAGCCTTCCCCGTTGGCGCCAAACGAGGTTCCGGACAATACGGCGACGCCGGCCTCGTAGAGAAGCATGTCTGCCGCCTCGCGCGATTGCATCCCGGTCTCTCGAATGTTGGGGAAGGCGTAGAACGCGCCCTCGGGCAGCGCGCATGTGACTCCCTCGATGGCGTTCAGCCCCTCGATGACCAGGTCCCGGCGCCGCCGGAACTCGCCCACCATTTCGTCGACCGAATCCTGAGGACCGGTAAGGGCCTCGAACCCGGCCAGCTGAGTAAAAGTGGCCGTGCAGGAGGCGCTATTGGTCTGCAATCGGGCGACGGCAGGCACCAGCTCAGCCGGCATGACGCCGTACCCGAGGCGCCACCCGGTCATGGCGTAGGTCTTGGAGAAGCCGTCGAGTATGCAGGTGCGCTCCGCCATTCCCGGCAATGACGCCAGGCTGGTGAAGCTACCTTCGTACAGGATCCGCGAATAGATCTCATCGGAGAGGACAAATATGTCGTTCCTGCGGGCTACCTCCGCAATCCGTTGCAGATCCTCCTCCGGGATGCTTGACCCAACAGGATTGGAAGGAGTGTTGACCACCATAAGTTTGGTTCGCGAGCCCGCCTGCCTCTCCAGGGAGTCGATGTCCCAGCGGAAACGCTGTCCTTCTTCCTTGAACCCGATCGGCACGCGCCTTGCACCCAGAAAGTCCACCATGGACTCATAGATGGGAAAACCGGGATCGGGGTAGATGACCTCGTCTCCCTCCTCGACGAGCGCCAGCATCAAGTAGAACATGACGGGCTTGCCACCCGGAGTGATGATGACGTTCTCGGGCCCGACGTCGATGTTCTTGCGCCGAGACTGATCTTCCGCCACGGCGCGCCGAAGGTCGTCAATCCCGGGCGACGGACTGTAGTGGGTGGCTCCGGCCTCCAGAGCACGGATTCCGGCCTGAACCACGTTCTCGGGTGTGTCGAAATCGGGCTCGCCGATCTCCAGATGAATGACGTCCCGGCCCTGGCGCTCCAGGTCTCTCGCTCTCGCCAGGACTTCGAATGCAGTTTCCGTCCCCAGACGGGACATGCGCCGAGCAAGCTCCATCAGGACCTCCAACGCGCGCCGCTGCCGCGCACGCACCAATGGCAGTATATCTTGGGAGCGTGAAGACGAGACCCGGCAGCGCAGCTTTTCTATCACGCCCGCTTGCGGGCGCCGCTGCCATCCTCTGTGCCATCGTGCTGGCGGGGTGCGGCTCGCAGCAGTCCCTCAACCCGACCCCGCTACCCACGTTTCCTCCCACCTCCACGGCCACGCCGGAAGTCGGGTTCGTCGTCAATGTGACCGCCGTTCCCACCGTGCGGCCGCATCACGCTCAGCCCACGCCCACCTCCTTCGCTCCACCTACGCATCCCTACATCGTCCTTTCTCGCGACTCGGGTCCGCCGGCCCAGCAGGCCATCGTGGTGCGTGGGGGCCATTTTCCTGCCTCCTCTATCGTGCAGCTCGAATGGTCCCTCAACGGCAAGAAATCCTCGATTTCGACCACAACCCGGACAGGACGCGGTGGAGCACTGCGGTCCAGCTTCACCATTCCGGCCTCCCCTCCCGGGCAGTACCGCGTGGTAGCGACGATCAATGGAACCGTGTGGGCTGGAGCCGGCTATCGGGTCCAGTCGGACGCGAGGCTTTCCGGCCGCGTATCGTCGGTCTCGAGGGGCGAGCAGATTCATGTCCGGGGAAAACACTTCCTGCCCCACGTCAAGCTGTTGCTGGTTGCCTACCCCATGTCCGCCCGTGGAAAGCCGGTTATTGTGGGAACGGTCAGGACCGATGCGAAGGGCGCCTTTACCTACACGCGAACTCTGACCAAGCTCCCGATGGGGCAGTACGCGTTGAGGGCCTGGTCCCAAAATGCGTTCGCCGCCCAGATGGCGGAAACCTTCATCCAGGTGGTGATCTGAGATGGCTGCCCCTATAGAACTGGATCGTCCCCTGATCACGCCGGATGAGATCGAGGCGCGAGTGGCCGAGTTGAGCGGGCAAATCAACAAGGACTACGCCAGGACGGGGCGCGCCGTCTCCATCGTCGTCGTTCTCAAGGGCGCCGCCTTTTTTGCCGTGGACCTCATGAAACACCTGGATCTGCCCACCAAAATGGACTTCCTTCAGGCCCATTCCTACAGCGGAATCGAGTCCACTGGCGAGGTGACGCTGATCAAGGACGTGTCAATGCCACTGGCAGGTACCGACGTCTTGATCGTGGAAGACATCGTGGACACAGGACTCACGGCCTCCTGGCTCCTCCGTCACCTGTCCGGCCACCATCCCGCCACGTGCAAGCTGGTGACGCTGCTGGACAAGCCCAGCCGGCGTATCTACCCGGTCACAATCGACTACACCGGTTTCTCCATTCCCGACGAATTCGTGCTGGGTTACGGTCTGGACTACGAGGAGGGATACCGTAACCTCCCGGCGATCTACACTGCCAGACCGGTCGGCGAGTGACGCCGGTGCCGTACTTGGTCGCCCTCTGAAGCCCTTCATATAGTGGGAAGGGCACCGGGTAACGCGGGAATGAGGGACAAATTGATGCAACAGGTACGGTCGGCGGAGCGGCTCGGTGGCGCACACACGTCTGTTCCACGTATTCCCGAGCAGATGGAGGCGCTTGTCAAGTACGCCGAACCAGGCGCCACCCTCCAGACAGTACCGGTCCCGCCAATCGGTCCCACCGACACGCTCATCCGGGTCATGGCAGCATCCATTTGCGGCACGGATCTGCACATTTATCGATGGGACCAGTGGGCACAGCACCGCGTCCACCCGCCCATGGTTTTCGGTCACGAGTTCTGCGGTGAGGTCGTGGCGGCCGGCTCGGAAGCCACGCGGATCGGGGTGGGAGCCTATGTCTCCGCCGAGACCCACATTGCCTGCGGCGCGTGCTATGAATGCCTTCACGGTCTGCAGCATATCTGCAAGCGCGTCGAGATCATCGGCGTCGATCGCCCCGGCGCCTTTGCCCAGTACGTCGCCGTACCAGAGCGGAACCTGTGGCCGACTGACCGCCGCTTCCCACCCGAGATTGCCACCATCCAAGAGCCGATGGGAAACGCCGTGCACTCGGCTCTGGCCGCCCCCATCGCCGGTGCCACCGTCGCCATCTTTGGCGCCGGCCCGATCGGCCTCTTCACCGTTCCTATCGCTCGCGCCACCGGCGCTGCCAGGATCTTCACTGTCGAGCCCGCGCCATTTCGGCGACAGTTGGCCACGCGCATGGGCTCGGATGTCGTGATCGACCCGGGCAGCGAGAACGTGGTCTCGCGGTTGCTGGAGGAAACGGAGGGCGAGGGCGTGGACGTGGTGCTGGAAATGTCCGGCAATCCCGGAGCGATCGGACAGGCGTTCAGCGCTCTCCGCCACGGCGGCCACGTGTCCATGCTGGGCATCCCGTCCCGACCGGTGGAAGTGGATCTCGCCGACGGTGTGATTTTCAAGGGAGCAACGATCCACGGCATCTCCGGCCGCCGTATCTGGGACACCTGGTACCAGACCAGGGGGTTTCTCGAGTCGGGAATGGACCTGTCGCCGATCATCACGCACGTCCTGCCCTTACATCAGTTCGAGACGGCGTTCGATCTCGTCGCGAGCGGTCAATCGGGCAAGGTCGTCTTGCTGCCGAATGCAAGCTAGCCCCGCCGGAATCGGCGTGGGGCCACGGAGGAACCAGAAATGACGATGAACATGGAGTGGGCGGATACCGAGCTGAATGGCCTCCGCGAGAAGGGGATCTTTCGCACCCTGCGCGACCTGCAAACCCCGCAGGAAGCGCGGGCAGTTTTTGACGGCCGCGAGGTCATCAATCTTTCATCCAACAACTACCTTGGACTGACCACCCATCCAGAGCTCATCCAGGCGGCCGTGGACGCCACCGAGAAGTACGGTGCCGGGTCGGGGTCGGTACGGACCATCGCCGGCACTATGGACCTCCACGAGCAGCTGGAACGAAAGCTGGCCGACTTCAAGCACACCGAGGCTGCCCTGGTCTTCCAGTCCGGCTTCACCTGCAACAGCGGGATCATTCCGGTGGTGGTCGAGGAGGGCGATGTCATCCTCAGCGACGAGCTCAACCATGCCAGTATCATCGACGGCATCCGGCTCACCAAGGCGGCCAGAAAGATCTGGAAGCATGCCGATATGGACTCACTGGAGTCGGCCCTAAAGGAGTCCCAGGGGTTCCGCCGCCGGCTGGTCGTCTCCGACGGCGTGTTCAGCATGGACGGTGACGTCGCTCGTCTCCCCGATATCGTCGATCTGGCCGAGCGGTACGGTGCCATGGTGTACGTGGATGACGCACACGCCAGCGGGGTGTTTGGGGAAAACGGACGCGGCACCGTCGATCATTTCGGATTGCATGGGCGTGTCCAGATTCAGGTCGGCACCCTCTCCAAGGCGCTCGGCTCTCTCGGCGGCTATTATGCGGGCCCGCAAAATCTGAAGGACCTGCTCATTCACCGCGCCCGTCCCTTCCTCTTCAGTACCTCCCACCCACCGTCGGTCACAGCCGCCTGCATGGCGGCCATCGACGTGCTGCTCCAGGAGCCGGAGCGCATCCAGCGGCTGTGGGACAACACCGGATATTTCAAGACGGGATTGAAGAATCTCGGCCTGAACACGGGGGTGAGCGAAAGCCCGATCACTCCTGTCATAGTCGGCGAGGGCAGGAAGGCAATGGATCTGAGTGACGGCCTGTTCGCTGCCGGAGTGTTTGCCCAGGGAATCGGGTACCCGACGGTTGCCGAAGGAAAAGCCCGGGTGCGGACCATCGTGACCTCAGAACATACCCGCGCCGACCTGGACGAAGCGCTCCGCGCCTTTGAGCAGGTCAGCAAGTCACTCGGCATTCTTTCCCAGCCGGCCACGGTGTAAGGTCGCGCATGGACGTCAGCCTGTCGCGCACCGCCAACGACCTCCCCGAGGGCACGGCTGTGGTCGTGCCCTACTTCTCGGGCGACCGGCCGGACGTCCTGCTCGGGCTGTCCCGGACGCAGCACGATCAGCTACAGGCGCTGCTTGACGCCGACGCCAGGGTGGGGAGGATGTATGAGACCACCTTCTTGCCCGGCACTAACGGTGAGAGTTCGGCGCTGGTCCTGGGAGCAGGCTCTCGCGACGAGGTCTCGCCGCTGCTGACCGCTCGGCTTGCCGCCACCGCGTCGCGCTACCTTACCGGCCTGGGGTTCCACAGTCTCGCTTTCGTCGCGCGGCCTCCCGCGGACGGCGACGCCAGCATCGCAGCGACCGTCGAGGGCGCGATTGGCGGCGCCTATAACACTGGACTGCTCAAAACGCGCGACCGGACGCTGCGGTCCCTGGAGCGAGTGGTGATCGTGGCCCCAAATCCTGCGTCCGGCGCCGAGACCGCCATCCGGCGGGGGCAGATCGTGGGTGAGGCGCGGACCGCCGCCCGCGACCTGGTCAATCTCCCTCCCAACGAGATCACCCCGGCCGGGCTGGCCGACCGCGCCCGCGACCTGGCGCAGCAATGCGGTCTGGAAGCTGATGTGCTCGATGAAAACGCCCTCAGGCAACAGGGCTTCGGGGCCATCCTCGGCGTCGCCCAGGGAAGCATGCAACCACCGCGCGTCATCGTCCTGCGCTACGGGGACCGAAATGCCGCCACTCGCATCGGCTTCGTGGGGAAGGGGATCACGTTCGATAGCGGCGGACTCTCGCTCAAGACTGCCGAAGGCATGATGACGATGAAGGCAGACATGAGCGGAGCCGCGGCGGTCATCGGCGGCATGCTGGCCATCGCCCGCCTGGCGCCTGAAGGCATTGCCGCGGCCGGCTACATCGCGGCCACCGAGAACATGACCGGGGGCGGCGCGATGCGGCCGGGAGACGTACTGACCGCCTACAGTGGCGAAACCATCGAAGTGTTGAACACCGATGCCGAGGGCCGGCTGGTTCTGGCCGATGTGCTGGCGTATGCAGTCAAGCAAGGGGCGACTCACCTGCTGGACCTGGCCACCCTGACCGGTGCCGCCCGCGTGGCTCTGGGGGGAGTGGCTGCGCTGGCCACCGGAAAACCGTCCGAGTGGGTGACCCAGGTGGTCGCGGCGGCGGACGCGGGTCTGGACCGTGCCTGGCCCATGCCGCTCTATCCCGAGTACAGAAAGCAGATGGACAGCGAGATCGCGGACATCAAGAACACCAGCGGCGACAGAGGCGGCGGGGCTCTGACAGCGGCCGCCTTTCTCGGTGATTTTCGTGGGGACGTCCCCTGGGCGCACCTCGACATCGCCGGACTCGCTTTCAGCGACCGGCCCGTTCCGTATAGTGCCAGGGGCGCCACCGGGTTCGGGGTCGGAGCTGTGGTAGCGACCGCCCTGAGTCTGGCTGGAGAATGAGCCCACTGCCGGCAGGTCCACAAGAGACGGGAGGTTCCCATGGGTAGGGACGAGCGGAGGCGCCAGGCCTACCGGATCACCGAGACCATCATCCGCGCCGGCCAGGGAGGCGCCGGGCCGGGGGGCTGGAAACCCAACATCGACGTCTACGAGACGGACAACGGAGTCGTGGTCGCGCTTGACCTGGCGGGCGTCGCGCCGGAGTCAATCGATATCAGTGTGACCGGAAGGCGCTTGCACGTCTCTGGAAGCCGCGCGCCCCTCGTGCACCGCGGCGCGCGACGAATCCACCACCTTGAAATTCCGCACGGACCGTTTGAGCTCGTCCTCGATCTGCCCGCGCCCGTCAACAGCTCGGTGGCGGACGCCGGCTGGGCACACGGCTTACTGGAGATTGTCCTGCCATTCGCTCAACCCGTGCGTCCCGCCATCAACGCGGGCATCAAGACCGGGGGAGGATCCACATGACCGCAACCGATGAGAAAGCACCACGGGAGGTAGAACAGCCGGCTATCACCTCTTCCTCCCTGCCCATTCTGCCCACCGGTGACACCGTGGTTTTTCCTTCCATGGTCTTCCCCATGGTCCTACGCGAGGATCGCGCCATCGAGCTGGTGAGCGATGCCGCCGCTGGAGAAAGGCGCATGGCGCTCGTTCCCCTGCTCAATCCGGAGGGAGAGCCAGTACCCGACAACCTCGCTCCTGTCGGCTCCGCCGCCACCATTCTGCGGCTGGTACGCGCTCCGGACGGCTCCGTTCATCTGATCGTGGGATGCAACGGGCGCGTCCGCGTGGTTGAGCTGACACAGACCGAACCGTACTACGCGGGGCTGGTCGACGACGTACCGGATACGGTGGTCGAGTCGACCGAGCTCGAGGCGCTCCAACGGAACCTTCTCTCCCTGTTTCAACGCATCGTCGCCCACTCGCCGACCCTGCCCGAAGAAGTAGCGGGCGCCGCCGCGCAAACCGCGGAGCCCGGTCGGTTCGCCGATTTCGTCGCCAGCGCGCTGGATCTCTCCCACGAGCAGAAACTCGAGTTGCTGGGGATGCCGGATGTGGCCGCGCGCATGCGGCGATTGACCGAGCTGGCCACCAAAGAGCTGGAGGTCCTGGAGCTGGGCTCGGAGATTCAGAACCGCATACGCGCCGAGATGGACAAGGGGCAGCGCGAGTACTTCCTCCGCGAGCAGCTCAAGCAGATTCAGGAGGAATTGGGAAACATTACCGGCGAAGAGTCGGAGATCGGTGAGCTTCGCCGCCGTGTGGAAGGGGCGAGCTTGACGGAAGCGGCGCGCAAGGAAGCAGACGTCGAGCTGGACCGACTGGAGCGCGTTCCCGCCGCTTCACCCGAGTACGGAATCATTCGCACCTATCTGGAGTGGCTCATCGAGCTGCCCTGGAGCACGAGCACGCCCGACAACCTGGACCTGGAGGCGGCCCGGCAGGTTCTGGACGAGGACCACTACGATCTGGAGAAGATCAAGGAGCGCATTCTGGAGTATCTCGCGGTCCATAAGTTGCGCGGCGAGGTCAAGGGGCCGATCCTGGCCTTTTCCGGACCACCCGGGGTGGGGAAAACGTCGCTGGGGCAATCAATCGCCCGCGCCCTGGGCAGGGAGTTCGTGCGGCTATCTCTGGGCGGCATCCGGGACGAGGCGGAAATCCGCGGGCACCGCCGAACGTATATCGGCGCCATGCCGGGAAGGATAATTCAGAGCCTGAGACGGGTGGGGAGCAACAATCCTGTCTTCATGCTCGACGAAATCGACAAGATCACGGCCGGTTTCCAGGGGGATCCCGCCGCCGCGCTGCTTGAAGTGCTGGATCCGGCGCAGAACTCGTCGTTCTCCGATCACTACATCGACGTTCCCTTTGATCTCTCCAGAGTCCTGTTTATCGCCACCGCCAACGTCCTCGATACCATCCCTCCGCCGCTGCGCGACCGCATGGAGATCATCGAGCTCTCCGGCTACACCGAGCACGAAAAGCTTCACATCGCGAGGCGCTATCTCGTCCCGCGCCAGATCGAGGAGAACGGTCTGGCAGAGAAGTCGTTACGTTTCGAGGACGAGGCGCTAGTGCGTATCATCGCCGATTACACCCGTGAGGCAGGCGTCCGGTCCCTGGAGCGCCAGATCGGGGCGGTTGCGCGGAAGGTAGCGCGCGAGGTGGCAGAGGGCAGGCGAAAGCGTGTGTTGGTGCGAGCGAAGGACGTGGTCTCGTACCTGGGACCGGTCCCATTTCGACGTGAGGTAGTCGAGGAAGGGGATGAGGCGGGAGTGGTCACCGGAATGGCCTGGACCCCGGTGGGTGGTGACATTCTTTTCGTCGAGGCAACCTCCACACCGGGCCGCGGGAACTTGACCCTGACGGGTCAGCTGGGAGAGGTGATGCAGGAATCGGCCCGAGCCGCTCTGACCTACGTTCGATCGATCGCCGCCGAACTGGGTCTGCCGGCCGACTTTTACGAGAAGACTGACTTTCATGTCCACGTCCCCGCCGGCAGCATCCCCAAAGACGGTCCGTCGGCCGGCGTCACCATGGCGACCGCGCTCATTTCCGCGCTGACGGGCAAGCCCGTGGACAAAGACGTCGCCATGACCGGCGAGATCACCTTACGTGGGCGTGTCCTTCCCATCGGCGGCCTGAAGGACAAGGTGCTGGCCGCGCACCGCGCGGGGGTCCGTACCGTCATCATCCCTCGCGAAAACGAGGCAGATCTCCGGGCCATCCCGGACGACGTGCGGGAGGATCTCCGCTTTGTCCCCGTGGGCCACATGCGGGACATCGTACCCGAGGCAATGCCGGAAAACGAATCCGAGGCGGAGAAACCGGGGCGGCGGAAACGGCCGCGGCAACGACTGGCATCGTAGAGGGAGAGCGGACATGACAGAAGCTCAGGAAACGTACACAAAGGGCGAACTGGTACCCGTGCCGGGAACCTATCGCTGCACGTGTGGCGAGTTGTGGACGACCGATCAGGTCAACGTCCGGTTCCCGCCGTGCGACGCTTGCAAATCTGGCGATGCTCGCTGGACACGTGTCAGGGGACGGTAGCTGATCCGGCGGTACACCGAAGCGCAGCTTCGATCTCGCTCCTGACGGTCTCGTCCGCCTCGGTCTCCAGCGCTCGCTCCAGCAAGGTGGAGGCGGTCCGCCCCGTGCGAGCCGCGACGCGGCCAAGCGCCCAGGCGGCGTGACCGCGGACGATCTCGTGCTCGTCGGTCCGCATCGCCAGGTCGAGGGGACCGAGGGCGTCTGCTTCTCCGGTGTTGCCGAGGGCAACGGCCGCGTTCCGGCGAAGCATCCATGCTTTCGCCCGGCGAATGGACGTGCCACGAAAGAGGGCAAGGTACTGCTCATGCGTCAACTGCAGAAGGTCAAGAAGGTCGACCGACTGACGGCCGCCGGGAGTGGCGAGAGCGCCTGTCATGCCACTCATCGCATCCCGATCCGGCCCAGCCTTGGACGCGGCAGGGACGGGCAGGGGCCGCGAACCGGCCCCTGTGGCTCGCATGCCGGGTCGTGTGGCCGCGACGGCGCGCCGGAGCGAAGCTCGCCAAGCCGCTTTGACCTCTGCCGAAGGCAGATATGGCTCGTTCGATGGCGGGCAGACATCCTGGCAGATATCGCAGCCGAACACCCATGCCCCCATGAGGGGACGTAGCTCAACCGGGATGGGCCCGCGGTGCTCGATGGTGAGGTAGGAGATGCAGCGCCGGCTGTCGATGGAGTAATCGGGACCCAGGGCGCCCGTGGGGCACGCCACGATGCACAGGCGGCATGACCCGCAGTCGCGATGCACGGGGCCGTCCGGTTCAATCTCGAGAGTGGTGATGATTTCGCCGAGCAGGACGTACGAGCCGAACTCCTCTGTCAGCAGGGTGGTGTTCTTGCCGTACCAGCCCAGTCCGGCACGCGCTGCGAGCGCTTTATCCATTGCCGGCCCCGTGTCCACGAACCAGCGCTGGCTGCCGCCAAACTCCGCCCGGAGGCTCCGGGCAGCCAGCTCAAGCATCTCCCCCATCACCTGGTGATAGTCCTTCCCCCAGGCATACCGTGCGACAAGCCCCTGTCCCTGCTCGGGAGCCGTCCTGTCCTCCGTCCGGTAGGCGACGCCGACGCAGATTACCGACCTGGCCCCGGGAAGGGCCTCTGAAGGATCGCTGGAACGACGTGCCCAGTCGGGCGTGATCCAGCGCATCTCCCCCGCTCGCCCCTCTTCAATCCAGCGCAGAAACCGCGCTTTCTCGTTATGTAAAGGTGCGGCGGCTGCAACCCGCACCAGATCAAATCCTGCGTTGCGAATCAGGGCTGTGACGCGCTCCCGCGTCGCCGGCGTCACGCCCGGGCGACCGCTGCTCCGTCCCGCTGCAGCATCTGCCCCAGCTGCTGAGCGTTCCGGACTCCGTAGTCGGCGTAACAGTTATTCATCAGGACGTGGACCTGCTGCGTCTCCGCCGCCAGCTTCTCTACCTTCGGCACCCACTCTACCAGCTCCGCCTTGGAGTAGAGATACTTGAAGCGCTCCTCGACGCCCACACCGCGCTTGTCCCAGGTGTCCGCTCGCCGTCCGTGGAATCGCACCACAGAAAGATCGGGCGTTGTGGCTGCAGCGATGGGCGGAATGCTGGCTTTGGTTCCTTGCGGCTCGTCCACCGCCGTGTAAGCGATGTCATTCGCCCGCAGGAAATCCAGGGTCTTCTCGGCGTGCTCCTCGTTCATCCAGCTCGGCTGGCGGAACTCCACCGCGACCTGATAATCCGGAAGGTGCTGCTTGGCGTCCAGAATCTTCTGCATGTTGTCCTTCCCGTAGAAGAACCAATGCGGAAACTGCAGGAAGACAGCGCCCAGCTTTCCCGCGCTGTGCACCGGCATCAGCGCCTGGCGGTACATCTCCCACATGTGATCCACCATCTCACGCGGCAGATCCCTGGCGTAGATGTTCGCCTTCTCTTTCAGCTCCGCCGGCAATTCGTCCCGAATGGCGCGAGGAAGCGCTTTATGTGGGGTCGGATGGTCGGTGAACAGGCGAAAGGCCTTGAAGTCAAAGGTGAAATGGTCCGGGGTTCGATCCGCCCACAGGACGGCCGTGCGCTCCGAGGGCAGCCCGTAGTACGTGCTGTCCACTTCGACCAGCGGAAACGTCGAGGCGTAGTACTGCAGCCGCTCTTCAGCGGAGTCCGCTTCTGGCGGATACCACCCGCTGTCCAGAAGCGTCGGATCGGTCCACGATGCGGTTCCGGTTAGGATCGTCCCCATGCACCCCTCCCAGATCTTTACAAACAATTATACCAGGAGTAGATGCGCGGCCGCGCCCGGTCAGGGCGCGGCCGCTGAAAACGCATCTCAATCAGGCGTGGACGGGCTCGGACTTTCTGTTCGCATCGATGATCTTTTGAGCCTCATGTGGCGGCACCTGCTCGTAGTCGAGCAGGGTCATGGTGAAGGCCCCCCGGCCCTGGGTGATGGACCTCAGCGCGGTGGCATAGTGCGTCATCTCGGCCAGCGGCGCGTGCGCGGCGATCCTGGTGCGGCCGGCGCCGATTGGCTCCATGCCCAGGACGCGGGCCCGCTTTGAGTTCAGATCTCCGATCACGTCGCCCATGTACGATTCGGGCACGATCACCTCGACGCTCATGAACGGCTCCAGCAGAACCGGGGTACACTTCATGATCCCTTCCTTGAATGCAAGGGACCCGGCTATCTTGAAGGCCATTTCAGACGAGTCGACGTCATGGTACTTGCCGTCGTACAGCGTGGCCCTGATGTTGATGACGGGATATCCGGCAAGCGGGCCCTTCTGCATCGCTTCATGGATGCCCTTCTCCACGGCGGGGATGTATTGTCTGGGAACCGCTCCGCCGACGATCTTGTTGACGAACTCGAAATTGCCTTCCGAGTTGGGCTCGAACTCGACCCACACGTCGCCGAACTGCCCGCGCCCGCCCGTTTGCTTCTTGTGCCGTCCTTCGGCCTTGGCCGACGAGGTGATCGTTTCGCGGTAGGGAACCTTCGGATCTCCCAGCTCGACGTCCACTCCGAACTTGCGCTTGATGCGCTCCACCGTGATCTGCAGATGCGACTCACCTACACCGGAGAGAATGGTCTCACCTGTCTCCGGATCGCGCTGAACGTGCAGCGTCGGGTCCTCTTCCACGATGCGGTGGAGCGCCTGTCCGAGCTTGTCGAGGTCGGCCTTGCTCTTGGCAATCACCGCAGCCGAAAAAGCCGGCTGAGGAAACTGAATGGGATCGAGGGTAACCGGGTTGGCTTTGCTGGTCAGCGTGTCTCCGGTGCCGGTGTCGTGCAGCTTGGCGACGGCGCCGATATCGCCGGTCACGATTTGCGGAACATTTTCCTGCGTCTTTCCCTTCACTACCAGGATAGGACCGAGATGCTCGTCGTGTCCGCGGTTGACGTTGTACAGATGGCTGTCCGCCCGGACGCTTCCGCCGTAGACGCGGAAGTAATTGAGCTTTCCCACGTAGGGATCGGCAATGGTCTTGAATATAAGAACCGCAGCCTCGCCGTTTCCTTCCGCCTGGCGCTCGGCCGGGCTCGGCATGTAGGCCACGATGGCATCGAGAAGCTGAGGAATGCCGACATTGTGTGTAGCGGAGCCGACCAGCACGGGGATGATCTCCCCCCGGCAGGCTGCGGCGTGCAGGGCCGCGATCATCTCACTGTCGGAGATATCGGTGTCGTCGAGATACTTGGCCATAAGGTCGTCGTCCGTTTCGCAGACCGCCTCGACCAATTGCTGCCGCGCTTCCTCGACCGCGTCTTTCAGATCGTCGGGCACCGGACCCTCGGTAGCACTCCCGTCGCTGAAGGCATACGCCTTGCGGTTCAGGACATCGACCAGGCCGGCAAAGTCGTGTTCCCGGCCGATGGGGATCTGAACCGGAACCACGCGGATGCCGAAACGCTCTCGTAGCTCCGACAGCGCTTTGTCGAAGTTCGCGTTTTCTCGCTCCATCTTGTTGATGAAGACCAGCTTCGACAGGCTGCGCTCGTCCGCGAACTGCCAGGCCATTTCCGTCCCCACCTGAAGGCCGTCCACGGCCGACACCGGCAGGAGGACCGAGTCTGCTACGCGGATCCCTTCCTTGACCTCACCGACGAAGTCCGCATAGCCGGGTGTATCGATCAAATTGATCTTGTACCCATTCCACTCCACGGGGGCCAGACTGGTGTTGATGGAGATGTGATGGTTCATCTCGTCGGGGTCCCAATCGGAGACGGTATTCCCCTCCTCGACGCGTCCCAGCCGGGTGCTGCCGCCGCTGTCGAACACCATGGCCTCGACCAGCGAGGTCTTCCCCGTTCCCTGATGCGAGGCCAGGGCCACATTGCGGATGCGGTCTGTCGGGTACTCCTTCATGTCTCTCCCTCACTAACCTTCGTCCCGGAAAAGCGCGGAAACGGAGGGCTGTTTTTATGGTGCCGTGATTATAGGACTGTCCTCACCGGAACCCAAGTCCGCCGCCTCCGCCGCCCGATGCAGATCTCGCTGCAAGTCACCCGCGCTCTCCAGGCCCACGGAGAGTCGAACCAGGGACTGACCGATGCCCATGGCCTCGAGCTCGGTCGAGTTGAGCCCACGGTGCGAGGACAGCGGCGGGTAGAGCACCAGGGATTCCACGTCTCCCAGGCTGGTCCCCGGCGTGACAAGCCGTAGGCCGTCGATGAATCGGAGCGCCTCCTCGCGGGCGCCGACGACGTCAAAGGCAACCATGCCGCCAAATCGCCCGTCGAATTCACGCTCCGCGGTCGCATGCTGCGGGTGGTGAGACAGGCCGGGATAGTAGACGCTGCGTACCCACGGCCGAGCATCCAGCCAGGCAGCGAGCGTGGCCGCTGTCTCACACTGGCGGCTCATCCGCACCGGCAGCGTACGCAAGCCACGTAGCGTCAGCCACGCTTCAAATGGACTCAACACGCCACCCTGCACGTGTCGCACTTCCCTTACCCGCCGGCCTAGAGAGGCCGAGGCCGCCACCACACCCGCGGTGGTGTCGCCGTGCCCGGCCATGTACTTGGTCGCGCTGTGGACCACGACATCTGCGCCCACTGCCAGCGGACGAAAGAGGTAGGGCGAGGCGAACGTATTGTCGACGATCGTCACTGCGTTGTGCCCGCGGGCGACCTCGGCCAGTGCAGCCACCTCGGGAACGCGCAGAAGTGGGTTGGAGATGCTCTCCAGATAGAGAACCCGGGCGCCCGTGTCCTTCAGTGCCGATTCCACTGCACGCAGATCGAAGACGTCCACAAAGTGGGTGGCAATTTCGTACTGTGCCAGCTGGGTGAGGTAGGTGCGCGTGACGCCGTAGAGATCGCGCCCGGCCAGTACGGAATCACCCGGCCAGAGCTGCAGCGCCGAGAGCGCGCTGGATATTGCCGCCATTCCAGACCCGAAGGCAACCACGTCCTCCGCGTCCTCCAGGCCGCGCAGCACCGACTCCAGCAGAGCCACGGTGGGATTGGCATTCCGGCCGTAGGCGAAGCCCTCACCGTCAGGCTCGAGCGCCCGGTGAACGTCGGCGACGGACTGATCGGTAAACGTAGTGGAGGGATCAATGGGAGGGGCCGTGGACACCGTGTCACCCACACGCACCCGTATGCCGGCCTGCGCGGCCAGCGTTTCAAAGTCGAGCTGCTCGTCGTCCCTCACGTGGCCCTCCCCGACGCTGGCGTAGAATATCACGCGCGGACGCATCAGAATGCTCCGGTTGGGGAGGGGTCATGCCGGTCACCGCCATCGTGGGTGCACAGTGGGGCGACGAGGGGAAGGGCAAGATTACCGATCTTCTCGCCGAGCAAGCCGATATCGTCATCCGCTTCGGCGGGGGCGGCAACGCCGGGCATACCGTTATCAATCATCTCGGCGAGTTTGCACTCCATATCATTCCCTCCGGCATCTTCAACCCGCGCGCCGTCAGCCTGGTCGGAACGGGAGCGGTAGTCGACCTCGACGGACTCGGCGAAGAGATGGATGGTCTGGTTCGCGAGGGAGTGGCGGTCGACAATCTGCGAATCTCGTCGCGGGCCCAGCTCGTGATGCCCTATCACTTGCTCCTCGACCGTTTGACCGACGAGGCCAGGGGGGAGTTGACCCTGGGAACCACCCGGAAGGGGATCGGGCCGGCGTATGCCGACAAGGCGGAGAGAATCGGCGTCCGGGCCGGTGACCTCCTACACGGCGCCGCGCTCAGAAATGCGCTTTCGGTTGCCCTGCCCCGGCACAATGCGCAGCTAGAGCGTTTTGGCGAACCTCCGATGAGCGGGAAGGAGCTGGAGGACCGAACGCTGATCTGGTCGGAGCGGTTTGGCGAGATGATCGTGGATCAAGCGGTGCTGGTCGGCGACGCACTCGACAATGGGAGGGAGATCCTCCTGGAGGGACAGCTCGGGACCATGCGCGATCTCGACTGGGGCACCTATCCCTACGTGACCTCCTCCACCACCATCGCCGGGGGTGGAGGCGTCGGGGGAGGGGTGCCTCCCCGCTGTATCGAACGGGTCGTCGGCGTGGTCAAAGCCTACACGTCGGCCGTCGGCACAGGCCCGGTACCGGCCGAGTTGACAGGAACCGAGGGTGACGCGCTCCGCCGGCGGGGAAACGAATTCGGAACCACGACTGGCCGGCCCCGCCGGGTCGGATGGTTCGATGCTGTGGCGACGCGCTACGCCCACAGGCTCAATCGATTTACGGATCTGGCCATCACCAAGCTTGATGTCCTTGACGGCCTCGGTCACGTCAAGCTCATCACCGCGTACGCCATCAACGGTACTGAAGTGACCACGATCCCGGACACTGCCGATATGGAGCAAGCGATTCCTATCTACGAGGAGATGCCCGGCTGGCAGGACGACACGTCTCGGGTCACGTCGTGGTCCGATCTCCCAGCGAACGCCCGGCGCTATGTGCAGCGGATCGAAGCGCTGGCGGGCGCGCCCGTCACTATCGTTTCCGTCGGCCCGGCGCGGCAGCAGACGATCCACCGGTAAGCGGGGTTGCCCCGGTGGATCTCTGGGATGCGATCGGCGTGCACCGCGGCGCCGTTGTCAGTGTTATCGGAGCCGGAGGAAAGACCTCGACCGTGCTGGCGCTGGCCTGGCAGGCCGCCGATCGGGATCTGGACGTCCTGGTCACAACCACAACCAGGATGTGGCTCCCCGACCTTC
Organism: Chloroflexota bacterium; assembly: GCA_025966365.1. Taxonomy (GTDB): domain Bacteria; phylum Chloroflexota; class UBA5177; order UBA5177; family UBA5177; genus JAICWV01. The sequence continues at coordinate 26,851 of JAICWV010000031.1, forward strand.
CGGTTGTCTACTCCGACTCCGCCGCTGATCTCGACCGGGCCCTGAAGCCCGCCTTCAGGGAGCACCGCGTGGTCGCCGCCGGTACCGGTTCCCGCGACGGGAAGCTTCTTGGTCTTGCGCCCGCTGCTTTCAGCTCCCTCACATCTGCCGGAGTGATCCTTTGCGAGGCCGATGGAGCAGCCGGAAGATCACTTAAAATCCACCGGGCCGGTGAGCCGGTAGTGCCCGCCTGCAGCACGCATCTCGTCGTCGTGGCCGGTCTCGATGCTCTTGGTCTGCCCTTCTGCGATTCCGCCCATCCGGCGCCGCTGGCCGCCGAATATTTTAGCGAGGCCCTTGAAGCCCGCATCCGAGAGCAGCATGTCGCCGGGGCCCTACTCGAAGGGGCGACGTTCCTGCCTCCATCAGCCTCGCTGGCTTTTCTCCTGAACAAGATCGAAGGGCCCGACCGCATCGAAGCCGCTCGCCGGATCTCTCAGCACCTGGGCCGAGACGCTCCCGGGAGTGTCGTTCTGCTCGTCTCCCATGGAAGGGTACTCGATACCGCCGGAGGGACCACCGGCTCGCCTTCCTATACTCGTCCATGAACCATCAGCGATTGCCGGACGTCCTCGACGCCGCCATCCAGGCTCAACAATCCGGAGAGGGGTTGGCCATCGCAACCGTGATTCGAGATTCGGTGGCCGGGGTGGAGCCGGGCCGCAGGATGCTGATCTGGATCGACCGGTCAGAAGGACGGATCGATCCCCGCCTTGACAGCGCGATTCTGGCGGATGGACGAGCGGCGATCGAATCGGGACGGTCGGGGGTCCGGTCATATGCATTCGAGAGCGGCGCGAGTGTCGGCATGCAGGGCGGCGACCTGGACGTCTTCTTTGACCTCATTGCCCGTCCCTCGATGCTGGTAATCGTCGGCGCGGGCCACATTGCCGTCCCTCTGGCCCGCCTCGGCTCGCTGCTCGACTTTCGCGTAACCGTCCTCGACGATCGGCCGGAGTTTGCCACGCCCGAGCGTTTCCCCGATGCGTCGCAGATCATCGTGGGGCCCTACGGCCAGACCCTTGACTCACTGCCCTCGGACCGAGATAGCTACGTCGTGCTGGTCACCCGGGGGCACGTCCACGACGCGGCCTGCCTCGAGGTGATGCTGAAGCGCGACGCGGGGTATGTGGGCATGATCGGCAGCCGCACCAGAGTTCGGACGGTGATGCGGCATCTTGCGGCGACCGGCTACCCGATCGAGCGCTTGCGCCTGATTCACGCCCCCATAGGACTTGACCTGGGCGCCCGCACACCGGCTGAAATCGCGCTTTCCATCATGGCCGAGATCGTCAAAGTTCGCCGCGGCGGCACTGGGAAGTCAATGGCCCTGACTGAGAAGCTGAGTGTCTGACATGCTCGTGGTGCTCCGCGGAGCAGGAGACATGGGCACGGGAGTAGCCATCCGGCTCTGGCGCAGCGGTTTCAGGGTCGTTGCCCTGGAGGTACCCTGTC
>JAICWV010000099.1 GCA_025966365.1 Chloroflexota bacterium
GGATTAAACGGTTGGACCCCGTGCATGGTCACCCCGGCAGACCCGACTCCACCTGATCTGTAATCGGCACGTCACCCGCTATCTCGGCGAGCGGCACCGGCTCCGCCGCCAGAAACTGCGGCCGCTGGCCCTCGGTGTACGTCACCCACTTTCCGGCCGCGAGAAGATCGCCGGCCATGCGCTCCAGCTCTCGCACGCGGGCGTTGGCCCGGAGTGCCTCATGAATGGAGAGCACTCCAATCGCCGGATGTTTCTTCTCAATGACGTGACGAAGCATGTTGAGATGCGCATTGTCCGGAACTCCAGGCTGGCGGATGGGCCGGACTGCCGCCCGAAGCGCTCCCTGCGTACCGTCCATGGCCACCCCGTCCACGAAGTCGAACTTGTAAAAGGAACGCCGGCCCCCCATGCGCCGGGGACCGGTGAGCTTGATCCACTTGGCGTTCGCCACTCCTTTGCCCACGTCGATGGTCACGCGCACGTTCCGTCCGCGGTGATCAAAGGATCCGGAGAGCCGGGCATAGGTCTCGTGCTCGGAACTCACGGGATCGAACCGGCCGATCTGCAGTGGTGTCTCGCGTGACAGCTCCAGCCGATCCAGCGGGGTCAGAAGTGACAGGACTGCGAACGCGTGCGGGATGAGATCGGCGATCATGCCGATCTGAGCCCCGGAGCCGGACGGGGCCTGTGCCTCCAGGATTTCGATCTCCACTTCCTCGATCTCGTCCAGAAAGGCTCGGAGATTTCGCTCCTCGGTCAGAAGTAAGTCGAGGAGCCTGACCTCCATCTTGAACCAGTAGTGGTCGGCGGCCACAATCTGCACCGACTCGTCGGTACTGTCGAGAAAGGCGCGGTACTGCTCCGGTGGAGCGCCCAGCGGCTTTTCGATGAGGACGACGTTGGACAGATCGTAGTACCGCTTGAGTACGGGGAGGTGCGTTTCTGCCGGAGTGGCGATGTAGGTGACGACGTAGCAGCTGGGCTCGAGCTCGGCGGCCAGGCCAGGGAGCGAGGGCGACTCCTCGGAGTCCCAATAGAAGAGATCGCCGTTGGACTGCACCATTTCAACCAGGCCGGCAAGCTTCTCCCGCCGCCCCGGGCCGTCGTGCTCCAGTACGTGGGTGCGGAAGTTGAAGAAATTTTTGAGAAGCACCAGGTGTTTGTAGGCCTTCTGCCCCCACTGGCCGAAGCCGATGAGGAGTACGTCCTTCTGGATATGTTGCTCTTCTTCTTCACGCGAGTGGAGGCGCGCGTTGCGAATGGCGACCGCCGCCTGATTGGTCAGGCCCATGGCCCGTGCAACTTCGTCGTGTGAGAAGGAGCGCTGGTGGTCTCGCTGGCCAAGTACCACGGCGCCGATCGGTCCCTCAGGCGTTTGCAGGGGAAGTGCCACCAGGGAGCGGATTCGGAGCAGACGGGCCATATACGGCGAAACCAGCTCGTGGTCCTGCGCGTTCTCGACCACGATGGGGCGGCCCAGATCGGCGGCGTCGAAGACGATGCTCTTCTCCGGACGCTCGACTCGCCGGTGCAACCAGACGTCCTCCATGTCGGACGCGGCGGCCCCGTGCCACGCAGAGCCGTCCTGGTCGAGGAGCGCAATCAGGCAGATGGACGTATCGACGGCTCGGGCCATATTGCGAGCGACCAGAGAAAGCGTCTGCTCCAGGTCGATAGAGGTGGCAATAGCGCTGCTCACCTCATTGACGATCTGAAGCTGCTCTGCCCGTCCGACAAGGTCCTCGTGCAGGCGAGCGGCCTCGATCGCACTCGCAATGGTGGCCGCGCTGGCCCGGAGCGCCTCGATCTGAACGCGCTCCAGCCGGGCGTGACTCCGGGATTCAAAGCCCGCTTCGAGCACGCCGACCGCATGACCGTCACGCCGCCCGAAGGGAACAAATACTCGCAGAAACTCCGCGTGCCGGTGCTCCTCAAAGATCTGGGCATCGAGGCTCAGGTCATCGGTGGGACGGTACGCGGTCTGCCCATCGCTCGTGTTGGAGAGGGCGGCGCGGTCGGCGGCCCCGCGTAGCCGGATGGCGTGCACATGCACCTGGGCGTTCCCGTCATCGCCCACGACCGGCACGCTCAGCCGCTCCATCTCTTCCTCGGGATACCCCATGACCAGCCCATCGTCGGCCGCGTTAGTGGGGCCGACAATCAGCACGCGATTCTGAGCCGAGACATACGCAAGGACGTCTTTCGGTCCCACCTCGCGGCTGTCGGACGGTAGAGAGATGGAGCCGGCGAGGTCCTTTCCGCTGTCGGCGACGCTCCTGGTCACCATCAGTGGCCCGGTCTCCCGTTTTCCGAGCAGGTAAATGGCGGCGTGATCGAAATTGAGCTCGGGGAGCGTGGGGTCTGTCAGGGCCGCGATGGCTGCTGCCATCGTCTCTGCCTCGCCCGCGCCCGGCTTCAGCAAGCGGGTGCTGAGTCGGGTCACGGCGCTAAGGGTGCGGCTGGTCTCGCCGGCCGTCTCGTGGAGCGCGTCGGCGTTATGGGCGGTGATGAGGAGATCGCCGCCGGCACGCCTGAGCAGCGAGTGCTCGGGAACCTGTCGAAGCAGGGTGAGGGCATCCCGATCGGCAAGCAGGAGCAACCCGGCCTTATCGCCTGTCGGTAGGACCTCCACCACATGTAGCCCCGCCTCATCCAGGACGGCACCCAGGCGAGGATCGCCGGCCGGAGACTCGGCGCCGCTTGCCGGCATGTCGGGAACGCGTGTGACCAGACCGGGGACGCCCTCCTGGGTGACAAGCTGAAAACGGTTTCCGGATCGCGCGTATAGGGCCCCGGCCTCGATCCCGGCAGACTCGAGCAGAGTGTGCAGGAGTCTCGCGGCTCGTGTTTCCCTGGAGGACTCATCCGGCTCAGTGGTGACCTGAGCGGCCAGACGGGCAAGCGCGGCGACTGTCTCGCAGTCCAGGCGGCTCCGGGTTTCATCGACAACCAGAGCCATTCGGTCTGCTTGCTCTCGGACACGGTCCATGAGGTCCGGGGAGGACACGTCCACCCGAGTTTGCCCGTCGTGGACGTAGTCGAAATACAGGAGACCGACCAGACGGCTGCCGATGAGGAGCGGCACGCCGATGACGGCGCGGATGTGATGGCGGCGAACAAACGAGCTGTCGGCGTCGTGGATCGCATCTTCGCTGACGAGCGGCGTGCGCCGTGCGACGAGCCATGCACTGGTCCCGTAGTTGGCCGGGGATAAATCCTCCGGGATCTTCCCCTCGGCCTCATCGCTCCGGAAGTGGCGGATTTGTTCGTTCAGGTCGGGGAGGGCGCGAACCGGGTCCCCAACGGGAAGGCCGGCCGAGACCGGAGCGTAAAACTGATCTCGGTCCTCGTCGTAAGGATAGAGGCCGGCGATGGCGGCGCCGCTCACCTGGAGAGCGCGATCCAGCGCAGGCATCACTGCCTCCGCGAATCCCGACGTCTCTCCGTTGTTCGGCATAAAGCCTACTGCCCCTCGCTCCCTCCTATCACGCTATCACCGTTACTTCGACGGGGCAAGAGCCGCGGCGCTACCGAAGGTTCCGTCCGTCGGTAAAGTCCTCGGAAATCCAGACCTGGCCCCTGGAAATGCAGACGCCGATCCCGACCCGGGTGTATCGCCGATTGATCAAGTTGAGGTAATGGCCGTGCTGCTCAAACTCGCCATTGGGGCATCCCACGTCCGGGCATGGTCCCTCAGCCATCATGTCCCGATCCAGGGCGGCGGCGCCTGTCAGCGGATTGCCCGCAGCCTCGCCCACGTTCTCGCCGGCCCAGGCGTGCGGCGTGCACACGTCGGAAGGAAAGTCGTCATGGGAGATGAAATCCTGCGCCGCCATGTGTTTAGCGTGCCGCATACTGCACGTCGACTGCGCCCGGTCGAGTGTCAGCGGCGCCACATGGTGGGCGGCTCGATGCTTGTTGATGAGCTTCATCAGCTCGTACACCACCGCGCGGGCCGTTGGAGCAGGGGCCGCGGCTGCCGGTGAGATCGGATCGGTGCCAAGGGTGAAAGCAAACGAGAGAACGACACAAATAGCAACGCTAACAGCACGCACATGCAACAGACGAACCTTTCCCCATGTCGAGTGAATCCCGACGATTATGGAGAAGGAGAACCCGAGTGTCAACTTGATGGCACGGACCTTGCCCTCTGTTCAGGCATTGCACTGTGTATCTCATGCACCAGGGTGCATGAAGGAGGAAGTCCATGTCGGAAGGATCTGGAAACCAGACGGGCTCGAGCCAATCGGTGATGACCGAGCAGGTCTCGAAACAGGCGCAGCAGGTCAAGCAGCAGACGCAAGAGGCGGCCCAACAAGCTGTATCGGGGGCGCAGTCCGCGCTTGACAGCCAGATGGACAAGGGTGCTCAGACGCTGACGCAGACAGCTGACGCGCTGCGGAAGACAAGCAGCGATCTGCAGCAGAACAATATCCCGGTTGCCGGTCAGGTCATCGACATGGCCGCGGGAAAACTGGAGGACGCGGCCGGATACTTGCGCGGCCATAACGTAACTCAGGTCATCGACGATGCTGAGCAGTACGCGCGCAAAAACGGCACGATTGTCATGGGCGGTGCCTTTGTGCTGGGTCTCCTGGCTGCCCGCTTCCTGAAGAGCTCGCCACCCGACCAGCAGGGCGGCTCGGCAGGGTACCCGGGACGCGGCTACGGGGGCTACAACACCGGCCGGTATGGGGATGGCTCGAAAGGCGGATATGGCGCCGGGTACCAGCCATACGCCTACGGCGAGACGTACCGTGGCTATTCCACGGATTCGTTCCAGCCGGGTTTCGAAGGAACCAATTACGGCCTGGAGCCGGAAACGCCTGACGGGGAAGGAATGGTGTAAGGGATGGCCCGCTCAATCGACAACGACACGGTCCGCGAGCCGCGGCCCGCGAGCGATGGAGAAGCGTCGCTTGGCGAGTTGTTCGGTGAGCTCAGCCGTGAGATGACGGACCTCGTTCGCGGCGAGGTGGAGCTTGCAAAGACGGAAATGGGGCGCAAGGCGTCGAGCGTCGGGAAGGACTTCGGCTTTCTCGCCGCCGGGATCGCGGTGGCCTACGCCGGGTTCCTGGCCCTTGTCGCCACGATCATTATCGCCCTCGCCTATGCCATGCCCTGGTGGCTCGCCGCCCTCATTGTTGGCGTCGTGGTTGCCGCAGTCGGCGGCTTCCTGGTCTATCAGGGACTGCAGAACCTGAAGCACACGAGTCTCGCGCCCACGCAGACGCTCGAGACACTCAAGGAGGATGCGGAATGGACCAAAGAAGCGATATAGCCGGAGCCGACCCCATTGGCACCGATGACGTCGATACCCCGATTCTGGAATCGGAAACTGTCTATCAGGGCATAACCGTCGCTCCGGTCTATGAGGGTGACACCGACGCCGACGAGTTTGGGAACGGCGGCTCCATGATCGATGACGAGGACAACAATCCCGAGATCGAGGCGCAACGGCAGCGCATCGAACGAACGCGTGCCCAGATGGGAAGCACGATCGACGCGATCGAAGAGCGGCTCAGCCCCTCGCGGCTGGCCCAGGAGGCAAAATCAGCAGTGAAAGATGCAACTGTGGGGCAAGCACAGCAGGTAGTGAGCGACATATCCGACTCGGCCTCGGACTTCGGCGGGTCGATTGTCGACACCATTCGTGAGAATCCGATTCCAGCCGCACTGGCGGGAATCGGCATCGGCTGGCTGATCATGAGCATGCGCAACAACGGAAACAGCCAGTCGCAGCGAGACGACCAGAGGTACCGCTACTACGGCCACAACATGTATCCGACCCAGCGGCCGTACTACGGCGGCCAGAGTGATCAGGGTGGAATCGGCGGCATGGCCAACTCGGCACAGGACACCGCCGGATCGATTGCTGACACGGCACAGAACGCAGCCGGCCAGGTCGCAGGGACCGTCCAGGACACGGCGTCCCAGGTCGGCGACACGATCGGAAGTGCCGCGGGCAGCGCCGCCGACAGCCTGGGCCAGATGGGCAGCCAGGCCCAGTACGGGATCCAGCAGGCGGAGAACGAGCTGCAGCGCTGGATGCGCGAGAAGCCGCTGGCCGTGACCGCGGGAGCGTTTGCTGTCGGCATGGCCGTCGGGCTCGCCATTCCCGAGACTCAGGTCGAGGATCAGTGGATGGGCGAGTATCGCCAGGACCTGACCCAGCAGGCGCAGCAGGTGGTCCAGGAGACCGCTCCGAAGGTTGAAAAGGTCGCCCAGAAGACCGCCACCGCCGCCAAGGACGCGGCCCAGAGTGCGGCTTCCCAGCAGGGGCTTCCCACGCCGTCGAGCTCCTCCAACTCCGGGTCCAGCGGGTCGTCCAAGAGCTCGTCGTCCAAGAGTTCCAAGTCAAGCAGCGGTTCCGGCACCAACTCCTAGCTTCGAGCACCGGGGAGGGCGGGCAACCGCCCTCCCTTTTTTGCGTTCCTCCAGAGAACCGGGCCCCTGCCTGGCAAGGTATATGCAATAGCAGAGAGCAGGAAGGGCCTTCTCATGTTCAGGCCCGCTCAACTCAAAGGAGGACATTATGGCGCAGCCTGCGGATAATTCAGATGCTCTCTATAGCGTCAGCGGCGTGCGAGCGAGACGCCGGGCCGCTCTGCAAGATCAGTTCGGCGGAATCGCCTGGGGCGCCGACTTTCTCGGCTTTGCCGTGGCCACCTTCTTCACGGTGGTCCTGTTTGGCATCGTTGGCGCGATTGTGGGCACCGTCGGCTACCAGATGGGCGCGCCCGTGCCCAAGGTGGGCGCACAGATCACGAACACGACCCAGAACCTCGGCATCGCGGGGCTCATCGGCGGCTTGATCGCGCTCTTCATCGCCTACTTTCTGGGCGGCTATGCAGCTGGGCGCATGGCTCGGTTCAGCGGAGTAGCCCAGGGCATCGGGGTGGTCATCTGGACCGTCGTCGTGGCGCTGGTCCTGGGGGCCATCGGAGCCGCCCTCGGCAGTCGGTTTGATGTGGCCAGCCAGCTGAACCTTCACATCAACACGGGCGTGTTGACCACGGCCGGTGTAATCTCCCTGGTTGTGACGCTGATCGTCATGCTGATCGCAGCCATCCTCGGAGGACTGGCCGGCGTCGCGTACCACCGCTCGATCGATCGGGCCATGGAACAGACCCCCTGATTGGATGAGACGAAGCATCGACCACCCTGGAAGGCCCCCAAACGGGGGCCTTCCGCCTATTGCTAATCGAGCGGGCGAGTTTCTTTGATGACCGTTTCCTCGTCGCGGAGCAGGTCGCGATCGGTGTAGACCAGCGAGAGGATGGCGTCACTGAACTGGCTGGCACCCGACGCGCTCATGAGCGCCAGGAATGGCCGGGTCTGCCTGGGAAAGAGATGCAAAGCATAAGTAAAGAACGCGGCGACCCAGGTGCCGGTGCAGGTGGGGCAGAGCACGAGCTTGCCGAGTGCCAGCCGCAGTCCGTGTCCCCGTGGCCGCCGCTGACCGTCCTGAACCTCCACCACCGGCCGGCGAAGGACCGCCGTCACCTCGTCCTCACTCACCAGCTTTGCCATGCGCAGGGTGGCCAGGCCGAGCAACGTCAGATCGAGGCCGGACAGGCGATCCAGGCGGTCATCCTTCCGGCGGTAGGCCAGCAGAAAGAGGCCGTAGAGCAGGTTGTAGAGCCCGATCAGGACCGCATAGTACCCGTATGGACGGCGTGGCTGATTGTTATCCATGAGCTTCCTCCGGCACGTGATCTCCAGGCGGCTGCGCATCATCCGTGCCAGGAACCGGGATATACTTGCGTGCCGCGAAGGGATGGCATATGGATCACGTCCGTCGGGTCATCGTTCACGACAAGCCGCCAATCTTTGAGCCAGAGATCGTGCGGCGGCCTGCCAACCGCGTCGTCCTGGGAGCGGCCGCGTTCTCGCTCCTGACCCAGGTCGGGGCCCTCGTCGACGTGGCGCTCGGCCGCGGCGAGAGCGTGTCGTTATTCGATCATGCGGCTTTCGCTCTCGTCTCAGTGCTCTGGCTGGCGCTCGGCGTTCTGGTGTTTTTGCAGCGTCGCTCGCGCAGCGCGGGGCGGCTGTTTCTCCTCTCCGCCTCTTGCGGCGCCGTATTCCTCTCTCTGGGAACGCTGTACCGCGCCGGATTCATCGAGGCCTTCCTGTTCGTGGGCGGCCTCCTGTTCTTTCCCGTCTTTTTGCTCAGCTTCGCCCGCGCTTTCCACGAAGACCGGCACTGGCGACGCGCTGAGCTTGTTCTCTATGTCGCCCCGCTTCTGCTGCTGATTCCAGGGGCCCTGGCGCTCCAATCCGGCCGGACGACGCCGTTGTGGCGGGTCGCCTTGCTGACCGTCGCTCTGTACCTGCTGAGCAGCGCCGTGCAGGCCGTCTTCGATCTGCGGTCGGGCGGAACGGCGGAGCGCGCCGCCCAGTCGCGTGCCCTGTTGTTCGGGTTACTTGCCGGAACGTTACCTGGCCTGGCTCTCTTCATCGCGCCGCTTGTGGTCACGGGAAGTCTGGTGGCCACACTTACGTGGCTCCCCACGCTTATCCTGGTCTTCCTGCTGGCGATGAGCTATTCGGTATTGCTCTTTGAGTTCAGCGAGGCCGATCTCATCGTGCGGCGTGGGGTGGTATATGGGGTGCTGACCCTTGTCATCGTCGTTGCCTACGCCGTGCTCGGAGTCTTGCTGACGGCGGGCGGTACCGCGGTCACCAGTGTGGCCGGCGCTCTTGGTTTCGTGGCCGTGACTGTTATCGTCGGCGCCGCCTTCGCACCGATTCAGTACGGAGCGCGGCGTCTGGTGGATTGGCTGCTGTACGGACGCCGTGCCGACCGCTGGGAGCTATTGCAGGCGCTGAGCGCGCGCCTGGCAACCCTGATGCAGCCGGATGAGCTTGGTGATGTCCTTGTCGGCGAGATGGCGCGTGCCCTTCACCTCCGAGGCGCGTTCCTTCTCCGCCGATCAGGAACCTCGTTTGAGGTGCGTCATGTAGCCGGCGCCGCGGCCCGCTCCGGCGTCCGCTTCGAGCCGGTTCCGATCGGCCTGGCCATCCCGGCGGACGTCATTCACCAGGCGCTCGACGGTGGAGTCGACTCGGTGCTGATCGTTCACCGAAAGCCTGCTACCGCCAAGTACGAGGGGACGTTGCCGCCGCGATACCGGGTGCTGGACGACCTTCACGCTGTTCTCTCTATCCCGTTTCTCACCAGGTCAGGGCTGCAGGCTGTCCTCTGTCTTCAGCCGAAACTGGCTCATGATGCCTTCGATGCCGACGACCTCGAGTTACTGGCTCCCGTGATCCGCCAGGCAGTCGCGGCGCTGGACAATGCTCTCCTGTTCGCTCGGCTGGGCGAGAAAGTGGAGGAGTTGCGGCATGCGTATATGCGGATTGCCCGCGAGCAGGAAGCGGAGCGCGCCCGGCTGGCGCGCGAGCTGCACGACGGGACGGCGCAGGAGCTGGCCGGCTTGATCACGCTGGCGACCGTCGCCGAGCGCCAGATGCACGGCGAGGACGACGCGGTCAGCGGAACGCTCCTCCGGCTGCGCCGCCAGGCGGAGGATGCCTATCAGGAAGTGCGGCGAGCCAGCCACGCGCTGCGCCCGTTGATGCTGGATGACTTTGGCCTGGGCCCCACGCTGGTCCGCTACCTCGACCAGTTCGCGGAAGCAACCGGCATCGAGGTTGAGTACGAGATCGCGGAGGTGAGCCCTCTCTCCGACGAGATCGAGCTGGCACTTTTCCGCGTGGCTCAGGAGTGCATGGAGAACGTCCGAAAGCACAGTGGGGCGCGCCGCGCCCGGCTCTGTTTGGGACGCGAGGGTCTCAACGTGACCCTATCCGTATCGGATGATGGGCGTGGGATGAGCGAGGCCGGCGATCCGGGCATCGGGCTGGTAGGCATGCGGGAACGCATCGAATCGGTGGGCGGCAGTATTGAGGTCGGCGGCGAGCCGGATGGCGGCGTACGCGTGGAAGCGAAGGTTTCATTGGAGGAGACGTGGCAGAGGACGCTATCCGAGTTGTCCTGATAGACGACCACACCGTGTTGCGGGATGGGCTCAAATTACTCCTGTCACTGGAGCCCGACATCCAGGTGGTGGGAGAGGCGGGAAGCGGGGGCGACGGAATCGCCGTGGCCGAGCGGCTGGCGCCCGATGTTGTCGTCACCGACGTCGGTCTGCCGGACGTGGACGGCGTCGAGGTGACCCGCCGCCTGCGCGAGGACCTTCCCGAGACCCGGGTACTGGTTTTGACGGTGCACGACGAGGACCACTACGTCTTCACGCTTATCCAGGCCGGAGCCAGTGGGTATCTGTTGAAGAATGCAGCCGGCGACGATCTGGTCAATGCCATTCGCACCGTGGTCTCCGGGAAGCCGTGGTTGCAGCCGGAGATCGCGCAGCGTTTAATGGCATTCGCCGGCGGGAGGCCCGCTGTACCGCGCTCAGGGCTCGAAAGCTTGATCGAACCGCTCACGTCGCGGGAGCTGGAGGTTTTGCGCTTCCTCGCCGGGGCGGCAAGCAATCGCGAGATTGCCGAGCGACTGCGTATCAGTCCCCGGACGGTTGAAACGCACCTGGCCAACATTTACGGCAAGCTGGGCGTCCGTGGGCGCACGGAAGCCATGCTCTGGGCCATCCGCGAGAAGGTCGCCGAGGGATAGTGGGCGACTACCGGTGCTCTCTGGCGAGCACGTACGTTGCCTTTTTCATACCGGACATCACGACCCGAGCCTGTGCGGGCGTCGCCCAGCGAGGCTGCCACCAGTTGTAGATGAGGACTGGACGGTAGCGGGCGGAGACAAGCTTTTTGCCGTAAAAGGTGTAGGTCCCCACTACCCCTTCCTCCGTGGAACAGACGAGGTTGTAATCACCGGGACAGGTAGCGCGGCTGAACATCTGGTCGAACACGAAATTACCGTGGGCGTAGGTGATGAGGTGTCCGTGATAGATCTCGACGCCCTGGACGTGATGAGGATGATTTCCGATAACCAGATCGGCCCCGCTGTCGATGAGAAACCGGCCCACTTTGACTGGGTCATCGTCGGCGATTCCGGGTGCGATGCTTGGAATTGCCGTGTATTCCATCCCCCAGTGCACTTCGACCACGACCACATCCGCGTGCTTGCGCGCTTCCCGGATCTGACGCCGCGCGGCGGCGTACTCGAAGCGGGCGCCGACGGCGTTGTACGCCAGGAAGGCGAATCGCAGGCCGCGCACCTTGACGTAGGCCACGCGGTCATAGCCGCACGGCTTGATGCCCGCCGCCTGAAGATGCTGCCAGGTCTCCAGAATGCCACTGTTTCCGTAATTGCCGATGTGATTGTTGGCGGTGCAGGCAACATCAACCCCGGCGAGAGTGAGACCCTGCACCGCTCGGGGATCGCCACAGAAGCTCATGCCCACATCGGTAACCGGGCAGCCGTTGGCAATGAGCGGAGATTCGAGGTTGATAAGGGTGATGTCCCCGGTACGGAGATAGGGGGCGGTGGCGCGGAACGGATACTGGAAATCGCCGGACGTCACCATCTTGTAGTTGACGGTCCGAGCCGGGATGACATCACCGGTCGCGATGATCGTGCGCAGCTTGCGCCTGTCGTAGCTGGCTAGCGACGGGGGCCGGGACGCAAAGATTGACGCCAGACTCAGGCCCGGTGGGGTGGGAGCATGGGTTGGCTTTGGGGCGGCCGCGATTGCTCTATGGGGGTGCGGGGCGCCCATGCCGGCGGCAGTTGCCGCCATATAACCCACCCAGCAGCCGATGCCGATCACGACCCAGAATCCGGCAAAGGCAAGAAGCTCGGTCCGGTTCGTTCCGCGTCTGCTCGATTGCATCGGCGCTGCCCCTCTCGTGGCTCCCACTATAGGACGAGCGCGCCATGCTCTGCCGGAGGGACTTTCGTCCTGTTGCCCCTGGTGTCGGACCGGAGTAGACTCGACGGTAGGAGACGGCGGACACAGTGGGACTATACGACGAGGAACGCGCCTCCGGGTTGATGCATCAGCCCCACCGCCTGAATCTGCTCAATGAGATCGGGCGTGTAGTTTCATCTGCACTTGATCTGCAGACGCTGTACGACACCATTTACCGGCAGATCAGTCGCGTGATGGAAGCGACCGAGTTCTTCATCGCGCTCGACAATCCCCGGCGTGAAATCCTGGAGCTTCCCTATCATCAGGAACGGGGTAAGCTGCTGCGAGAACAGGCGACCGACCGCGAAAGTGTGACCGGCCTGGTAATCAAGCGCGGTCTCCCACTTCTTTTCGACACCGATGAGGAGTACCGGCAGTTCGCCGCGGCCAACGGGCTCCCCGTGCTTACCGTCGGCGAGACCGTCAGCGAGGCCAAGATCTGGGTCCCGCTTTCCACCGGACTGCAGACAATTGGAGCACTGTCCGTTCAGAGCACGCTGCCCTTCGCCTACTCGTCCGATGATCTACAGATGCTCTCAGTTATCGCGTCCCAGGCGGCCATCGCTATCGTCAATGCCGAGCTGTACGAGCACAGCCAGCAGAATGTACGCCGGATGCAGGCGCTCTTGAGCGTGGCCAGAACCGTGAACAGCTCTCTCGATCTCCAGGCAGTCCTCGATGCGGTTCTGACCGGCATCCGAGACGTGCTACCGTTCCACATCGCGGAGGTGATCCTCCCGGCCGCGGACGATCGAGTTCTGCGTGTCGCCCGATCGCTGGGGCCGCAGCAGCGGAACGATCATCGTCAGGATGTTCCGATTCCCCTCGACCGTGGAATCACCGGGAAGGCGTACAGTACCGGCGCTCCTATCATGGCTCCCCGCAGCTGGGTGCGCGAACGGGGCTCCGGCGAACCTCAGGTGCGCTCGGAGCTCGCAGTTCCGCTGAAGCGCGGGAATCGGGTGATCGGGGTACTCAACGTCCAGCGGCTGGAGCGGTCGGGATTTTCCGAAGACGACGTCAATCTCCTGACGCTCTTCGCCAGCCAGGCAGCGATTGCGATCGAGAACGCGCGGTTATTTGCGGAAGAGCAGGAACGGATTGACGAGCTGTCGACCATCCAATCGATCGTGCAGACACTCTCACCATTGCACGACATCCCCACCATCGCCCACGTGATCGAACAGGAGCTGACCCGGCTGATCGACTACCACGCCCTGCGGCTCTTCGTGGTCTCCGACCACACCCTGGTGCCCTTGGTCTCGACAGGAGCGGATATCAGCACC
>JAICWV010000142.1 GCA_025966365.1 Chloroflexota bacterium
GACCAGGATGGCGAGGATGATGGGGATGAATCGTCTCTTCATAACTCTCTTTCCTGCATAGTAAGGAAATGGCTCGGTCGTGCGAGCCGGGCACAGCCGGTCCCGCTCACACTCTCAGACTATGGACCGAAGATGAGGATTCTATGCCGAGAAGATTGGGAATCCGTTAGAAGCTGGGGATTGACAGCCGGCAAATTGCCTCTGATGACAGTCCTAGCAGCATGGGTAGTTTGAAGAGCAGGAGTAGTCGTGCTGAGCGTTCACCTGGACACCCAATCCGGCGTTGCACTCTATATGCAGCTCGTGCAGCAGGTTGGGACGACGGCTTCGCGCGATCACGCATCGAGCGGTTGGGTCTCCCCCTCCATCGAAAGGTAGGGGAGCTCTCGGGCGGGTAGCAAGCACAGGTGGCGCTGACCAAGCGTCCCGGTCTGCTCCTGCTCGACGGGCCGGTAGCGGTGCTCGATCCGCTGGCCCGGCGCGACTTTCTGCAGAAGGTGGTCGAGATGGTCGCCGACACCGGGATAGGCGTCATGCGCTCCCAGGCGCAGGAGTAGCTCACGGGCGAGATCGAGAGGATCGTGACCCAGCACAAGCTGCTGGTTGGCCCCCGTGCGTCTGCCGGCGCCATCGGACACGTCCACAACGTGGTCCAGGCGGCCCACGGCGAGCGGTAGACCTCACTTCCAGCGCGGATCAACGGGCATTTCTGGGGATGCCGGAATCAGGCGTCGTCCTAGAACACCTTCCAGCTCTCCAGAAATGTCCTGGCCAGGAAAGGGTTTCCGGTCACGGAGAGGAGCGTCTTCTCGATGGCGTCCTCCCCAGGGATGCGTCCGGCCAGCGCCAGGACGAAGGGACTGGCCGGGCCGGAAATCTCCACATCCGGGTCAGGAATGGTGCCGGTGCCGGTGGTGCCGTCGGTCAGCGACCACCACATGGACGCAGCCGGATCGGTGACATTGACGCCGATAGTGCCGCTGGTTCCCGCGGGCAGCTTGAGCATCAGCGGCGTCGCGCTCCAGTAGAACCAGGGCAGTACCGAGCAGGCCGGCTCGTCGAGGTGTGCATCCCTCCGCAGGCGCGACTCGATGTCCCAGCCGTGAACCGCCACCTCGTTGACCATCAGTGCCATGAAGAAGCTCAGCGGATAGGGGCCGCCCGCGTAGTGCACTGGACGGGTGTAGTCCCCGGAGTCAAGGTGATCCAGTTGGTCCCGGACCTTGCGGGCGTCGGACTCGAAGCGTCCCTTCACGACTTCCGGAGCCAGGGCTCGCTCGATGATCCGGGGGAGGGCGGTATTCACGGCGCTGAAGGCGGGGCCGGCCACCGGGCCGACCTTCTCTCCCAGCTTCCCGAACGCTTTCCAAACCTTGCCCGCCCCCGCGCCGCCGGAGACGGCCTGGAGCAGCCGCGCGTAGAGGGCGAGCGCCAGGTCCATGTGCGCCACCACATCGCCGATGGTCCACCCTGAGACCGCGCTCATCTTCTTCCAGTCCTCAAGCGAGAGGTCCTTGACGACGGCTTCCAGGTTATCCAGCTCGATTCGGGCGACGTCACGGATATGGCCGGGGTTGACGGGCAGCTGTTCCAGCTCGGGAGGCGATTCTGAAGTCTCGTCGTTTGTCATGGGTCATCCTATGGACGATATTCGCCGATTGGTAGCATGACGTGTTCCCAAACACCGGAGTGAAGGAAAGCATGCTCCCTTTTCAGCTTACGCGCCTCGGCATCGTCATGACACCTGCTCCCGATGACCCCTGCGAGGCATGGGGCGTTCTCAACCCCGCTTCGGCACGGAAGGACGGGGATCTCTATCTCTTCCCCCGCGACGTAGCCGAGGGCAACTACTCCCGCATCGGCATCGCGAAGGTCGAGTTCGATGACGCCGGCAATCCGACCGGCGTGACCCGGCTGGGCTACGCGCTGGAGCCGGAAACGGACTACGAGCGCTCCGAGCGCGGAACCGGCGGCGTTGAGGACCCGCGCATCACCTGGGTCGAGCCTCTGCAGATCTGGGTCATGGCCTATACCGCCGTGGCTCGCTGGGGCCCGCGGATCGCCCTGGCGGTCTCCCACGATCTCTTTCACTGGGAGCGTCTGGGGCTCCTCACCTGGGAGCCGACCTGCGATACCGACTTCGGCATCTACGGCAACAAGGACGGCGCGTTTTTCCCCGATGTGGTGCTGGACCCGGACGGGAATGAGGCACTGGCGCTCGTGCACCGCCCGACCTATCTCGTGGCGCACCCGGACGGCACCGTCACCCTGGAGGTGCCGTGCGACGTGAAGGACGAGCGGGAGAGCATATGGCTGGGCTACGTCTCTCTCGAGCATGCCAGAGCCGATATCCGGCACCTGACGCACGTGTACACCAGCGAGTTGCTGGCCACGCCCGAGTTCGAGTGGGAGAGCTTGAAGATCGGCGGGGGGACACCGCCTGCCCTCATCCCCGAGGGCTGGCTGATGTTCTATCACGGCGTTACCGGCTATTACTCCCTGAACCCGAATGTGCCCAAGCACGTCGTCTACGCCGCGGGTGCCCTGGTCATGGATCGGAAGCGGCCGACCACGATCGTCTATCGCTCGCCGCAGCCGGTACTGCAGCCGCAAGGGGAGGATGAGAAAGAGGGTATCGTGCGCAACGTCGTCTTTCCCACCGCAATCGACCGGCGAGAAAGGGGCCGGCTGGATGTCTATTACGGCATGGCGGACTCACGGATCGGCGTGGCCTGCACCGACACGCCGCAGCACCTACCAGGAGATGAGAAGGACCTGTGAAGATCGGCATTTTGACCGGCGGCGGCGACGTCCCCGGCTTGAACCCCTGTATCAAGGTATTCGTCCATCGCGCCATCGACGCCGGTCATGAGGTCATGGGCATCCGCCGTGGCTGGGCGGGCCTCCTGAACTACAACCCGGACAGCAGCGAGGACCAGTCCGAGTGGGTTATTCCGCTCACCAAGAACACGGTCCGCACCATCGACCGCTTCGGCGGCACCTTTCTGCACAGCTCCCGGACCAATCCAGGCAAGGTAAAGCCGTCGGCGGTACCGGCCTTTCTCCAGCCGGAATTCGGCGGCAGTGAGGCGGCGACGGTGGACTGCACGCCGCACGTCATGCGCGTTCTGCGCTACCTGGGTATCGATACCCTGGCCGCCATCGGCGGCGACGACACCCTGAGCTATGCTGTCCGCCTGCACCGCGAGGGCGTGAATGTGGTCGGCATTCCCAAGACCATGGACAACGACGTCTACGGCACTGACTACTGCATTGGCTTCTCCACCGCGGTCAACCGGAGTGTGGAGGCAATCAATCTGATCCGGACGCCGGCCGGCTCACACGAGCGCATCGCCGTGGTCGAGCTCTTCGGCCGGAACTCGGGCGAGACGGCGCTGATCTCCGCCTATCTCTCCGGCGCCGATCGCGCGCTCATTGCCGAGGTACCCTTCGATGTGGAACGCCTCGGCCGGTTTCTGGTCGAGGATCGCGCCGACAATCCCAGTGACTACGCCATTGCCGTCATCTCAGAGGGCGCGACCATGGAGGGCGCCGACATCGTGGAGCGCGGCGAGGCCGACGCCTACGGCCACCGTAAGCTGGGCGGGATCGGCCAGCGAACCGCCGAGGCCATCAAAGAGATCACCGGCGTGGACACGCTCTACCAGCAGCTCGGCTACATCATGCGCGGCGGCCCACCGGATCCACTGGACCGCATGGTAGCCATGTCCTACGCCAACCTGGCCGCGGACCTGGTTCTCCGCAAGGACTCGGGCAATATGGTGGCGCTGCGCAGCGGCGTCTACACGACCGTCCCGCTGGACTCGATCACCACCAGGGTCAAGCGCGTGGACGTGGAAGAGCTCTACGACCCGGAGGAATATCGGCCCAAGGTGGTGCATCAGCTCGGCAAGCCCATGTTCCTGTATTAGAGCAGTTCGGGGATGCAAGGAGCTTGACGATTGGGCTGTCTGCTACGCGGCTGCCTTTCCATCGTGGTCCTCATTGTTGCTCTTGTCGTCGTGGCCTTCGCCCTCACCCATTCCGTGCTCGGCAACTATCGGGTCTTCGGGAATGCCATGGCTCCCGCCTTGCGTAGCGGTGATTTCGTAATCGTCGATAAGGTGTCCTACCGATTCCACTCACCGAATCGCGGAGATATTGTGGTTTTTACCCGATCGGCAGAGCCGTCGCGCACCTTCATCATGCGCGTAATCGGGCTCGCGGGTGATCGCGTCACATTGCGCCGACGCGGCGATTCGCTTGAAGAATACGTGAACGGGCATATGGATAGTGAGAGTCGTGGGAATGGCGGGACAGCCGGGAAGTCGCTCACAGGTTGTGGCCGTCCCACCTGCACGTACACGGTTCCGTCACACCATGTTTTCGTGCTCGGCGACAACTGGGCAAACAGCTTCGACTCGCGACTGATGGGCCCGGTGCCCGAGAACCGGGTGATCGGGCGAGTACTGTTTTCCTACTGGCACAGCCGGGCGTAGACGAGAGCGCCCGTCCCTACCGCCTCTTTTCGGAGATCGTCTTTCTTCCGTCACCGTGTCGAATCTGCCTTAACCCGTTCGTATAGATGGTGAAGGGCCGGATAGATCCGGCAATACTGCAAGGAAGGAACGACGATGAAACACTATCTCCTCAGCGTGATCACTCCCACCGGTGGGAAGCAGCCACCACCCGAGGTGCTGGGCCCGATCATGGAGCGCGTCGAGGCGGTCAACCAGGAGTGCTCGGCCGCCGGCGCCTGGGTCTTTGCCGGAGGGCTGAACGCCCCCAGCACCGCCACCGTGGTGAAAGTGCAGGACGATGACGTGCTCATGACCGACGGCCCCTTCGCCGAGGGAAAGGAGTACGTGGGAGGGTTCACCGTCATCAAGGCGCCCGACCTCGACGCCGCGCTGGAGTGGGGACGAAAGTACGCCCGGGCCATCACCCTGCCCATCGAGGTTCGCCCGTTCTCCGAGATCCGCGAGGACCTGTAGACGCAGTGTCATCGCCGGCCGTCTCCGAGATCGAGCGTGTATTCCGCGAGGAATACGGCCGTGCGGTGGCCGTCCTGGTCCGTCACTTCGGCGATATTGACCTCGCCGAAGAGGCGGTCCAGGAGGCGTTCGCCGCCGCGGTGCAGCGGTGGCCTGCGACCGGAATGCCACCCAGCCCGGCTGGATGGATCGTCACCACCGCTCGCAACCGCGCTATCGACCGGCTGCGGCGGGAGGCATCACGCCAGGACCGGCATGCGGAAGCGATGCTCCTATGGGACGACGGGGAACCGGCTGAGGAGGGACCCGTGCACGACGAGCGGCTGCGGCTGATCTTTACCTGCTGCCATCCCGCGCTGAGCCTGAACGCGCGGGTGGCGCTAGCCCTCAAACTTCTGGGTGGCCTCTCCACCGAGGAGATCGCTCGCGCCTTCCTGGTGCCGGAGGCCACCATGGCCCAGCGGCTGGTACGGGCCAAGGGCAAGATCCGCGACGCCCGGATTCCCTACCGGGTGCCGGGAGATGCTGATCTGCCGGAACGGCTGCGGGCGGTTCTGGCGGTGATCTACCTGATCTTCAACGAGGGCTACACCGCCAGCGCCGGCGACCGGCTGGTGCGCGACGATCTCTGCGCCGAGGCGATCCGTCTGGGCCGGGTCCTGATCGAGCTGATGCCGGATGAGCCGGAGGCGCTGGGCCTCCTGGCGCTGATGCTACTCATCCAGGCGCGCCGCGCCACACGCACCACCCCCGACGGAGCACTGGTGCTTCTGTCCGACCAGGACCGCAGCCTCTGGGACCGGGAAGCGATTGCAGAAGGACAGGCAATCGTCCGGCGATGCCTCCGCATGGACCGGCCCGGACCATATCAAATCCAGGCCGCGATCAACGCTGTCCACAGTGATGCGCCCACAGCGGCAGAGACGGACTGGCGCCAGATCGTCCAGCTCTACGATCTTCTGCTGCCACTCATGCCCAGTCCGATCGCGGTCCTGAATCGGGCGGTGGCCGTGGCGGAGCTGGAAGGGCCTGAAACCGCGCTCTCGATCGTGGATGCTCTGCCGCTCGATCGCTACTACCTTTTCCACGCCATCCGGGCCGACCTGCTGCGGCGGCTGGGCAGGGTTGCTGAGGCGTCCGCAGCGTATGAACGAGCGATTGCTCGCAGCGAGAACGCGGCGGAGCGCACGTTTCTCGAGCGGAGGCATCGCTCCGAGATCCGGCAACCTGCTTCTGGCACGTAAATTGCGCCCTCCAGACAGGTAATTGCGGACGGATCGGGCTGGAGGGCTGATGATGCAGGACTTCAACGGGGCAGACGTTATCGACAACAACGGCGACAAGATCGGGACGGTGGAGCGGACCTACGACGATGCCGGGGGCACGCCCCGCTTTGTGGAAGTGACCATGGGGTCGCTGTTCTCGAAGAAGCAGCGCCTGGTTCCCGTGGACAGCGCGCAGATGAGCGACGACGGGCTGCAGGTGCCGTTCAGTAAAGGGGTCATCGAGGATTCACCGGATGCGGCCTCGGCCGGCGACACCCTGGAGGGTGGCCTTCTCGACAGCGTCCGCGCCTTCTACCGGGGCGATGGAGGGGAGGCCTCGGCTGACACTTCCAGCGACGAGGAACAAGCTGGAGCGGTACCGGTCGGCGAGGCCGACACGGGCAACGACACGCTGTCGGATCAGAACACCGAGACTACCCAGGACACCGGGAACGGCGGGCAGACAGCCGGAACGGTGCGCGATCTGGGCGACGTCATCGAGGTGCCCATCTACGAAGAGCGGCTGGTGAAGCAACCGGTGGTCGCCGAAGTGCTCCGGATCAGAAAAACGCCCCAGACGCAGCAGCAAAGCGTCGAGGCCGACCTACGCAAGGAAGAGGTGGAAGTCGTCAAGGAGGGCGACGTCGTTGTCCACGGCGACGCCGGAGAAAACTCCTAGCCGCCGAGTTGCGTCACAAAGAGAGAGGTTCGCGCGTCATACACAATGACAGCGCTATGCGAATCATCCTGTCCTTTCTGCTTGCAGTCATGGTGACTGCTCTGGTGCCCAATGCACCGGCTCGGGCTTCCGCTGTTTCATCGGTCACCGTGTTCAGTACGCTTCACGGTGTTCGGCTCTCTCTGTCCGTGCCGCGGCGGTCATATCCCGCCAACGCACTTGTCCGCGCCGTCATCACCGTCCGCAACACAACCAGGCATACCGTCTGGGTGAATTCCGGCGGGCCGCCCATGCCCGATGGGTTCGTGCCTCAGGTAGCCCTGTTCGACCAGTTCCGCCAGCCCGTGAATACGTCGGTCCTGGACCTGTTCCTCTGGTATCCAGGGCCGCGTCCCGCGCCCAATCCGGTCCGGGCAGGCGCACAGGTTCGGTTTCCACGCTACGTCGTCTTGCGCGGCCCAACCCTCCAGACCGGGATAGAATTCCAGCTGCGACCGCCGGGAGTTGAACCAGCCGGCCGTCACTCGAACATGACGCCGCGTCTGCATCTGACGCTGACCGCCGCGGATACGCCCACGGTTGCACTCAGGACGATCGGAGGACAGCTCACCGCCTCACTCCACTATCCGGACATTGCCGCCCATTCCCTGCGCTTTGAGGATTCGGCGCAATGCGGGCCCGCATCGGATCCCAACGACGTCATGGAGAACCCCTTGTGGGTGCCGGTGAGCCGGCTGAACATCGTGCCCGGCTGCGAAAATCCAACGGCCTGGCGCGCCGTGGCCGGCACCCTCAACCACTCCGTGGCCTGGATCAGGTACGGCCCGGGGGCTTGATGTTATGGAAGGAGCGCCATGCGCTCTTCCATCACGCGGCGAACCTGGCCGGCCGTCGCCTCGGAGCGGGACACCAGATCGGAAAAGGTGGCGCGGCTCAGCGCCAGGATCTCCACCGCCGTCACCGCGGTGACCGTCGCCGTTCGGGGTAGGTTGGCCAGCAGGCCGATCTCGCCGAAGTACTGGCCGGGACCGAGCCTGCGTAGCTCCCGCGGCTGGCCCTCCTCGGTTTCGTGGGTCACGGTTACCTCACCGCTGGAGATCACATAGATGCGGTCGGCGCGGTCGCCCTGGCGCAGAATGACCTGACCGGCGGAGAAGTACTGGGGCTCCGCACGTCCGGCCGCTTCCACGATCTCGTCTCGGGTCAGGTGCGGGAAGGCGTCGGCGATCCGCTCCGGCGCGGTCCCCTTCAGCGCCTCCAGGCTGGGGTCGCGGCCCACCACCAGCGCCAGCACCACGGCGGCGGAACAGCCGATGAGCCCGATCATAAAGGCGTTATTGAGGGCGCTCGCGGTTGCGTGCTGCTGAACGCACCCGGCCACCGACGCTCGTGCGCCTGCACAGGCAGCGGCAATCCCGCTCGTCGCATGACCGGACTGAAGAGCTGAACTTGCCGCGGTTGCGTACTGCACCGCCTGCTGCGCTACGAAGGCTGCGAGCGCCGCCACGCCGGCGGCGGAGAACACCTGGCGGCTCACATTGATGAGCGAGGTGCCGCGCGCCAGATCGCGCCGGTCCACCACGGAGAGGGCGAGGTTCTGGAGCGGCGTCGTGGCCAGTCCCAGGCCGAGGCCACGCAGGACCAGCCAGACCTGCAGCGAAAGCCCCGTGGTCGCCACGCCCAGATGGATGAAGCCGATACTCGACAGGGCGAGACTGGCCATTCCCGCAACTGCAATGGGCCGCGGCCCGAATTTGTTGTAGAGCTCGCCGCCGGCCGCGATACCGATGGCGGCGGCCACCCCCTGGCTGATCATGATCTCGCCCGCGGTCAGCGGCGACATTCCCTGCACTTTCTCGAAGTAGAAGGGGATCAGGAAAAGGCTGCCGTAGTAGAAGGCGGTGACCACCCAGATCAGGATGATGGCGCGCGAGAAGGTCAGGTAGCGGAAGATGCGCATGTCCAGAACCGGGTTCTCGGCGCGCAGCTCGACCGCGACCAGCCCGGCCAGCAGGACGGCCGAGATCACCAGGGACCGCACCACCGTCGTGCTGCCCCACCCGTTGATGCCGGCCTCGGTTAGACCATAGACCAGGACGGTGAATCCGGCGATGGCCAGGAGAAACCCGGGCACGTCGAAGCGGCCGGTCGATGGAACGGAATCGTTGCCCACATCCTC
>JAICWV010000128.1 GCA_025966365.1 Chloroflexota bacterium
AATAGGGGCATGCCCCTTTGTGGCGCCGAAAGCGCGCTTCATCTCGAATCATGGTGTCTCGTTCCGGCGCCGACGCGCCGTCCAATAGTACCAGAGCATCCCCGGCCGGGGCCGGGCAACCATCCCTGCAGGCTTACCGCGGCTGGACGGCCGCATTGCCCAGGATGGCGCGGTAGACCTCCAGATAGCCGTCCACCATGGCATCGACCGAGAAGTGGCGCCGCACCCGCTCTCGTGACGCCCGACGGTCCAGGCCGCTCACGTCCTCCACGGCCCGCGTTGCCCCGTCGAGCGTCTCCACCACGAAGCCCGTCACGCCGTCCTCGACGACCTCTCGAACCGAACCCAGGTCCATCCCGATCACCGGCGTTCCGCATGCCATGGATTCTGCCATGGCCAGGCCGAAGCGCTCGGGGATCGTGGTCAAATGGAGACTGGCGTAGGCGTCCTTGAAGATGGCATCGCGTTCCGGCGGGCCCACCGGCCCCACGAACTCGATGTCGGCCCCGAGTGCAGGGCGGATGAGGCTGTCGAAGTACTCCTGGTCCTGAACGATGCCGGCAATAACCAGGCGCCGGCCGGACGCACGGGCCAGGTCGACCGCGAGGTGGACGCCCTTGTCCGGATGGATGCGGCCGACGAATGCGAGATAATCGTCCGGATCGGGGTTGAAGGTAAATTCCTCCAGACGAATGCCGTTGTAAACGGTGGCGACATAGGGAAGGTACGGATCTCTATCCGCGTCGCTGATCGAGACGAAGTGGGTGTCGCGGTACTTGCGGTAGACCAACCGAAACTGGTCGATGGAGAATCCGTGAACTGTGGTCAGCATCGGTGTCGAGATCAAACGCGAATAGGTGAGCGGAAGAAAGTCATAGTTGTTGTGAATGAGGTCGAAATCGGCGGCACGCTCCATCACCGCGCTGATATGCAGCGCCTCCCAGACCTTGGGATCAAGCTTGGGATCTTCGGAGTAGGGCCGGGGAGCCACGGCGTCCAGGGAACCGGCGGTGACCGAATCCTGCGTGGCGAAGAGGGTCACGTCATACCCCCGTGCGGCCAGACCCTCAACCAGATTGGTCACGACTGTTTCCCAGGCGCCGTAGTGCCGAGGAGGCGTTCTCCATGAGATGGGGCCGAGCACTGCCAGACGCATCGCGCTCTCATTCTAGGCGTGCACGGTCTCGGTGAGCCCGCGACTGGCAAAAGCGTGCGCATACGGCGTCTTGCTCGGCGTCGCGCTTGCCGTTCTGGTTCTCGATCAGGCCGCCAAGGCACTGGTCGTCCGCGATCTCAGGGGACGGCCTCCCGTTCCGGTTCTGGGCGGCCTCTTTCAACTGGACTACACGCGAAACACAGGGGCCGCATTCAGCATGTATCGGAGTGGAGGCTGGCTCTTCGCCGTGGTCGCGGTGGTGGTGGTGATCGGGATACTTCTGTACTATCCCCGTCTCCGGGGCCGCGGCGCGCTTATCACCGTGGCACTGAGCCTGGTTCTGGGCGGGGCTATAGGAAATTTTGCCGACCGGGTCAGGCTCGGCTACGTCATTGACTTCATCGACTTCCGATGGTTTCCGGTCTTCAATCTTGCAGACTCGGCCATCGTCTGTGGGGTGGCATTGCTCATCCTGGCCTCGCTTCGTGTCGCTGAAGGTGGCAGGCCATGAACCCCGGGTCCTGTTTGACGGTGGGTGACGGAGAGGCGGGGGCGCGACTGGATGCGTACCTGGCTGGGCAGTTGGATCGGGTCTCGCGCTCGCTGGCTGCCACCCTCATTCGGGATGGTCTGGTCACGGTTAACGGACAGGTGAGCCGGCCCGCGTACCGCGTGATCACAGGAGACGAGATCAGCGTGTCGGTGGTTCGGCCGCCGTCGCTCACTGCCGCCCCCGAGGACATTTCGCTGTCGATCGTCTACCAGGATGCGGACCTGGTAGTGATCGACAAACCGGCGGGACTGGTGGTTCACCCGGCCCCCGGACACCCGGGAGGCACCCTAGCCAACGCGCTGGCGGCCAGATTCCCCGCGACGCGAGGGGTAGGCACGGAGGAGCGGCCCGGCATCGTCCACCGGCTGGACCGGGACACATCGGGATTGATGGTGGTCGCCCTGTCTCCAGCCGCGCACGGCGATCTACAGGCGCAGATCGCGTCCCGCGAGGCAAGCCGAAAGTATCTGGCGCTGGCTACCGGGCACCTGGACCGGGCAGAAGGAACCATAGACGCTCCTATTGGCCGGGACCTGCGGGATCGAAAGCGCATGGCTGTTCACGGGGCCGCGTCTCGGCAAGCGCGCACCTCGTTTCGCGTCCTCGAGTCCCTTCCTGGTTTCGACCTGCTCGAGGCGTCGCTGCACACGGGACGAACACATCAGATCCGGGTGCATTTCTCCGCCATCGGCCACCCGCTGGCGGGAGACGCCACCTATGCCGGGCCGGCGCTCCCAGGGTTGCACCGACAGTTTCTACATGCCTACCGCCTCGGCTTGCGGTCTCCGTCGAGCGGGAAACAGCTCACCTTCGAGTCCCCGCTTCCCCCCGATCTCGCGACGGTCCTTGCGAGTCTGAAACAGGGCACAGAGCCCGTTTACGAAGCATAGAAAAAAGTGCCCGCGAAAATTCTGAACTGAGAATATTCGTCAACCCACAACATCTGACAACCTCGCGGGAGGCATGCCGACATCTTGTGGGCGAGGTCCCGAGACGGCGGCATCACGGTTGTCGAGGACCGTTGTGGCACCCCGGGCACTCTGCTACGATGACTCCGCCGCCTACACAGGAGACCGGGCCGGGAGCAGGAGCACTTGGAAGCGCAGACGCTGTGGCGTTCCGTCCTTACACACCTTCAAACAAGCATGGCTCCAGCCAATTTCGACACCTGGCTCCGTCCCACGCGCGGCGTCGACTTTCAGGATGACATTCTCGTGGTCGGAGTCCCGACCACCTATGGACGCGAGTGGCTCGAACAGCGACTGTCAACGGTTATCCGGAAGACGCTGCGTGAAGTGGGGCAGCCGGAGGTGGATGTGCGCTTTCAGGTAATGAGTGAGCTGGCCGAGCTGAACGGTCGGCGTCGCGGCAAGACGCTCGCGTCGCCCAGGCCGCTGTTTGACGGGCAAGACGCCCAGTTCAATCCTCGCTATACCTTCGACGATTACATCGTGGGAGGGAGTAACCGGTTTGCCCACGCGGCGGCGAGGGCCGTGGCCGAGAAGCCCGCGCAGACCTACAATCCGCTGTTCATCTATGGCGGGGTAGGGCTGGGAAAGACTCACCTTCTGCATGCCATCGGTCACGGCGTGCTCCGGGCCTACCCGGACTATGGGGTGGCCTTTACCACGTCCGAGCGCTTCATGAACGAACTCATCAAAGCAATCCGCGATGGCACGACGGAGGAGTTTCGAGACCACTACCGCCGCGTGGACGTGCTGTTGATCGACGACATTCAGTTCATCAGTGGCAAAGAAAGCACGCAGGAAGAGTTTTTTCACACCTTCAATGCTCTGCATGACAGTGCCAAGCAGCTTGTCATCTCCTCCGACAAGCCGCCCAAGGCACTAAACCCTCTTGAGGAGCGGCTACGATCCCGGTTCGAGTGGGGATTGATCGCCGACATTC
The DNA here is from genome assembly GCA_025966365.1 of Chloroflexota bacterium. GTDB lineage: Bacteria > Chloroflexota > UBA5177 > UBA5177 > UBA5177 > JAICWV01. Next base: position 3,618 of record JAICWV010000128.1, read on the forward strand.
AGCCGCCCGATCTCGAGACCCGTATTGCCATCCTGCGGTCAAAGGCGGAGCTGCAAGGCCTTCCCGTTCCTCCCGACGTCATTCAATATCTGGCGCGGCGGGTGCCGAGCAATATTCGCGAGCTGGAAGGCAGTCTGAACCGCATCATTGCCTACGCGCAATTGAACGAGCGCCAGCTGAGCGTCGATCTGGCCGCCGCGGCGCTCGACAGCCTGAGCGGGCCGCGTCGTGCCCAGCTGACCCCACAATCCATCATCGACTGCGTGGCCAAGTATTTTGGCCTCTCTCAAGAGCAGATCGCCGGCAAAAGCCGCGACAAATCAGTGGTCGTTCCGCGGCAGATCGCGATGTATCTGGTCCGGGAGGAGACGAGCGCCTCACTGGAGCAGATCGGTCACTTCCTGGGGGGGCGCGACCACACCACCGTCATGCATGGTTGGGACAAGATCGGCAACGCGGTCCAGGAAGATCATCAACTTCGCAACGACGTGCTGGCGATACGGAGCACCCTCTACGGAAGCGAATAGGAGCGAGCGACAGGCTCGCTGTGGACAAACTGCCGCTCCCTGTGGAAAAGGGTGCCGCCTGACAGCGGGATATCCACGAAACCTTCGGTTATGCAAACCAATCGGTCATCCGAAGCGTGGATCAACCCACTTGTAATCCAGCGCGCGCCAGACCCGTCCCTCGTTCACTTCGTTCCGGGACATCTTCCGCCAGCTCAATTTGGCGGACGTTTCCGAGTCCATATAGACTTCCAGGACCTTTCGCGGCGTACTGGACCGGAGCGGAAAGAGGCCCTTCATCTCGACGCTACCGATGGGCAGAGTGCTGGTGTACAGGGCCCGGAGCACCAAAAACACGTCTCCCTTGGCGGCCTTGAGGCGCCAGGTGGCGCCGAGCGGGTGATCGTTCAACCGAAATTTGAGGATGATGGTCCGGAGCGGGAGTATCTGATCTGAGTGGAAGGGGTTCCGGTCCGCCGGTGATACCGACAGACTGATGAGTCTCGGCTCGGACTTGACGGGCGAGGGCCCCAGCTCTCTGCCCACAATGACACGCACCCGCGCCGCGATCACGGCATCAGATAGGGCGGCGGTGCGGGTCTTGGTCACTGTGGGCGCCGGTGTGGCAGACGGCGCCGCCGACGAATGCAGGATGGAGCCGGTTGCGATCAGGGTCGCAATGACTCCCACCACGAAGCCGGAGAGCGCGGAGGAAATGATCGGGGCGGGAGGAACACGAGTCATGCCCGCGTCCACCAATCCGACCTTTTAGGCACCAACTCGCGCTCGACTCGCTCGCTGCATCTGTACCGCGAGACGCTGGTCTGCGAAATGAACTTCGGACTCAAACTCGCTATTTTCGAGCTCACCGGGCTGTAGCTCCACTGCCAGCGTCTCGTCGCAGATGTAGTCATGGTACTCCGCGATTGTCTCACCCAGCTCGGGCGAGGCGGAATAGCCCACGCGGATTCGGTCTTCGACGTTAAACCCGGCGGCTTTCCGCCACTCGTTCATCCTCCGCACAACCTCGCGTGCCCATCCCTCGTGAATCAGGTCCCGCGTCAATTCGGTGTCGAGCGCGACCAGAAAGCCGTCTGAGGCTGCCGCGGCGAAGCCTTCACGCTCGCGGGCCGACGTCAGGATCTCGTCGGGGGTGAGCTGGATCGCTTCGCCATCCACGTCCACGGTTACCGGCCTGCCTCGTTGCACGGTCTCGACTACCGTGAGCGGGCTCAGCCGTCCCAGCGCCTGACGGATTCCGCCCAATCGCTTCCCGTACTTGGGACCGAGGACCGGGAGGTTGGGCTTGACCGAATACTCCATGTATTGATCGGCCCCGCTTGCAAACGCCAGATCTTTGACGTTGAGCTCTTCCAGGATCACGTCCCGCAGTGACTGCACGTGTTCCCGAGAGGCGGCGTCCGGTGTGACCACCGAGATGCGGGCCAGGGGCTGGCGCACCCGATATCCGCTGGTGTCGCGCGCCGCTCTACCCAGGGCGACCACACGCTGGGCAGCAGACATTGCCGCGAGTAGCTCGCGGTCGATCAGGCTCTCACGGGCCACCGGATAGTCGGTGAGATGAACGCTGATGGGGGCGTCCTCACCGGCACCGCGGACAAGGTTCTGGTAGAGCGTCTCGGAGAGAAACGGGACGAAGGGCGCCATGAGCCGCGCCAGCGTGGTGAGGCACTCGTAGAGTGAGCTGTACGCAGCCATCTTGTCAGTATCGGTCTCGGCCTTCCAGAAGCGCCGGCGGCTCCGGCGGACGTACCAGGTCGAGAGATCCTCGATGAATTGGTCGATGGCGCGGGCGGGATGCATCGGATCGTAGCTGTCGAGGCCTGCGCGAACGTCGAGCACCAGCTCATTGAGCCGAGCCAGGATCCAGCGATCCAGAAGCGGCCGCTGCGCAGGCTCGGGAGCGTCCGCTTCCGGGGTCCAGCCGTCGACTGACGCGTATGTGACGAAGAAGCTGTAGGTGTTCCAGAGTACGAGGAGCCGCCGCTTGACGTCCTCCAGCGGGCCCCAGCCGAAGTTGAGGTTCTTCTCGGGATCATGCTCCGCGAACAGCCAGCGCATGGAGTCGGCGCCGGCGCGATTGGCCGCCTCGTCGAAGGGGATGAGATTTCCCCAGCTCTTATGCATCTCGCGACCCGTCTCGTCGCGCATGAGACCGTATCCGAGCACCGTTCTGAAAGGGGGAGTGTCCTGGAGGACGGTGCTCATGGCGAGCATGGAATAGAACCAGTTCCGGAACTGACCAGGAAAGCTCTCTGTGATGAAGTCGGCCGGAAACCACTCTCGCCAGTAGGCGGGATCGGAAGAGTAGTCGATAGTTGAGTACGGTACGATGCCCGCGTCGAGCCAGGGGTTCCCGACGTCCGGGATGCGGTGTGCAATCTCGCCGCAGGTGTCGCAGCGGATCGTGACCTCATCAATCCACGGGCGGTGTGGAGACTCCAGGTCTTCCAGACCGGTCAGTCCGCGCTCGAAGAGTTCTTCCTTCCCGCCGATAACGGTCAGATGGTCGTTGGGACAGATCCAGAAGGGCAAGGCAAGGCCCCAGTACCGCTTTTTGGAGATCATCCAGTCCCGCATGTTGCGCAGCCAGTCCAGCTCGCGGTCGAGCCCGAAGCCGGGGATCCAGCGAATCTGCCGCGTTACGTCCATCATCGGCTCGCGGAGCGGGTCCATGGAGATAAACCACTCGTCCACAAGCCGGAAGACGAGGGGAGTGTGACAGCGCCAACAGGTCGGGTAGCGGTGCTCAATGGTCTCGACGCGGTAGAGCGTGCCGCGGGACTTCAGGTCGGCGATGATGTCCTCGCCAACGTCCTGCACGTTGCGGCCGGTCAACCAGCCGAAGCCGTCGAGGTACGTTCCATTGGCATCGATGGGAGCAACCGCGGGCAAGCCGAATTCCTTGCCCAGGGCGAAGTCCTCGGCCCCACACCCCGGGGCGATATGCACGAGGCCGGTACCTTCCTCGGCGGAGACATCGGCCCACGGGATGACGATGTGATCGATATCCGATTCAGCAGGCAGGTAGTCGAATGGGCCCGAATAGTGCCACCCGAGCAGGGCGCTTCCCTGCAGTTCTTCGAGTACCTCGTAGTCCCCCTGCAGCGCCTTGGTGGCGCCCCTGGCGAGGTAGAAGACGTCATCCCCCTGGCGCACTTTGAGGTAGGGCAGGTCTGGACTGACTGCCACGGCTACGTTCGAAGTCAGCGTCCAGGGCGTGGTGGTCCACACCAGAAGCGACTCGTTCTCACGCCCTGTCAGGGGAAACTGCACGTAGACGGAGCGATGACGAAGCGTTTCATACCCTTCGGCTGCCTCCTGCTCCGAGATGCCCGTGCCGCAGTGGGTACACCAGGGCATGACGTCGGTGCCCAGATACAGCAGCCCGCGCTCATTGCAGATCTTCAGAAACTGCCAGATGGTGTAGTTGTTCTCGTCGGACAGGGTGTAATACGAGTGCGGCCAGTCCATGAAGTAGCCCAGCCGTTCCGACTGGGCGGTGATGGTGGCGGCGGATGCGAAGACGCTTTCCTTGCACTTGCGCACGAACTCCGCGATACCAAACTCCTCGATATCCCGCTTGCTCTGGAAGCCCAGCTCACGTTCCACCGTCACCTCGATCCAGAGACCCTGGCAGTCGAAGCCGTTCTGGTAGCGCTGCCGCTTCCCAAGCATAGTGTTGTAGCGCTGCCAGAGGTCTTTGTAGAACCGCCCCCAGGCGTGATGGACCCCCATCTGTCCGTTGGCGGTCATGGGGCCATCCAGGAACTTGAATTGGGCGGCGCTGTTGTCGTTCTTGTGGAGGTAGAGCTGCTCGACTTCATGGTCCCGCCAGAAGGCGAGCACGTCGTGTTCGAGCGCGGGAAGGTCGAAGCTCTTGGATACCGGTTTGAACATCCTATGACTCCCTAATCGGCCAACGGGGAGAGGGCTATCTCGATTCGCCGGTTCTCTCTCCCCTTGTTTTCAGTCTTGGTGATTCGCAGCTCGCCAATCTCCAGCGTGTTCCGAACATGGGTGCCGCCGTCGGCCTGGAGGTCGAGCCCGACAATTTCCACCGTCCTGACAGGGTCCACGTGAGCGGGAACGAGGTTGATCTTGGTGCGTATCAGCTCCGGGTTGATGTCGGCTTCCGAGCGAGGCAAAAAGCGAACGCGGACTGGAAAGCCGGCCTGAATCGCCTCATTACTCAGTCGCTGGATCTCCTGCACCCGCTCCGGGGTCAGATCGGCCAGGGTGAAGTCCATCCGTGCCCGATCGGGATACATCTGGCAGCCGGTGACGTGCGAGCCATACTGGTGGTAGATCACGCCGCACAGTACGTGGAGCGCGGAATGAGTGCGCATCATCTGGTAGCGGAAGTCCCAGTCGACGGTCCCTTTCACCTCGGTCCCCGGCCGTGGCGGCGGTCCCTCCACGGTGTGGATCACATCGGATCCGCGCTTCTCCACCGCCACCACCGGCCAGCTGGTGTCGTCTGCTGCCAGCCGGCCCCGATCGGCCATCTGCCCGCCGCCGCGTGGGTAAAAGGCGGAGCGGTCGAGAACCACGTTTTGGTCGTCAACGTCCAGGACGCGCGCGTCGAAGCTTCGAAGATAGCTGTCGTCGAGATACAGGAGATCAGTCATCACATTCCACCCAACAAAAAAACTCATCCCAGGCATTTGGGACGAGTCCATTGATGACCCGCGGTACCACCCACGTTAGCGCGGCCGCTCTCTCACCGGGTACGCGGCAAGACCGGATACCCGGACCGGGATAATGGCCGGCGAGCCCATCTTCCGCTACTTCGTTTCCGGTTCGCGGCGAAGCTCGGGAAGGATTTTCAGCCACCTGCCCAGTCCCGACTCTCACCGGCTCGGGATCGCTCGACGTGGGACGCGGCCTACTCGTTTCCGTCAGCGCCTGTAGGCAATTGTGTCACGGGTTGACCCAGATGGTCAAGAGTTAAGGGGCTCGATGAAGACGTACATGATGCCGCCGCAGGCACGCCCGCCCTCGGCGTCTTCGTCGTGAAGCAGATCCACCTCGATGACGCGGGGAGTACCGCCGGCAATCACCTCCATTGCCTCGGACCAAACGTCCGCCTCGCCGCAGCCGCCCCCGACCGTGCCTCGAATGGCTCCGTCGACACGCACGATCATGCGCGCTCCAACTTCCCGGGGGGTCGAGCCTCTGGTTCGGACAATCGTTGCCACCGCCGCCCGCTCCCCTGAATCGATTACCTGCTTGAGCTCGTCCAGCATGTCTGCCATGGCTAGACGAGCCTACCACTCCGATACATCATCAGCGCCTCCAGCACGCCTCCGCCGACGGCCAGCGCCTTGTCGGACACCCGAAAGCAAAGGCTGGGATCCAAGCGAGGATCGATGTCGCCTACTTTCAGGCCGGCCATCACCCCGGTACCGGTCCGCAGCATGCCCCGGATTACCCCCTGAAACGGCGCATGCACGGTCGCGCCGCCTACCTGCGCCACAGGTGCCCCTTCATCCACGATCTCTCCGATCTGCCGGAGCGCCCGGATCTCGCCGTCGGTCGGAGCGCGAATCACCCGTGTCTCCGATTGTCCAAGGATCGGCGACGGCCGCCCGGTGTTTGCTTCCGCCGATCCTCGCCAGTAGACCCGGCCAAGATCCGGCCCCCTATTGGTTTCCACCACCGCGTGTACGTCCTCCCCCGCGGCGAAACCTGGGCCCAGACCGACGACAAGCGGTGCCATCTCGATTTGGGTCCCCGTGTTCCGCTTGGCCAGGATCGCGTCTACTACTGCGTCGGGCCGCAGGGTCTCGATAGCGGCACCCTCGCGATCTACCAGGACGGCGACCATGCCGTCGTCCAGGATCGCGGCCACCTCTGCCGCGGTCCCGGCTCGCGCCGCGATCACCTCTTCGACCCGGGCCCGACCGTCGTGCACAGCCTCACTGAAAGAGACGGTGCGGCGGACGGCCAGCGGACAGGGTACCTCCAGGGCAACGACCCTGAAACCGCTGCGCCAGAGCCGGATGGCTACTCCCGTGCCCATGTCTCCTGCTCCGCGGAGCACCACGAGCATGTCAGACACTCAGCTTCTCAGTCAGGGCCATTGACTCCCCAGT
>JAICWV010000172.1 GCA_025966365.1 Chloroflexota bacterium
CGCAAGGGCATCCTGGGGCGCATCGTCGCGGTACCGCTTGCGGCGATCTGGACTTTGCTAGTTCTTGCTCTCATTGGCGCGGCTATTGGCCCACCGAGACATGAAGTGTCCCGCACTGCCGGTGCACTCACCGGAACGAAGGTCGCTCCAACGACGCAGCCTCAGAACCACAAGAAGGCCGCTCCTGGACGAAATCGCCACAAGCCAAGAACAGCACATCGACACCCGACACCGGTTCCACGCCACAATTCGCCTGGTCTAAAGGTTATTACCAGCTACATGGATCGGCAGACTGGAATGTTTCTCACGGTGCGCGAGGCTCTCATTGATCCAAAAGGGGACAGTTTCACACGACCTCACTCAGGCAAGGAGTTTGAACTTTTCTACGTCACGGTCCGAAATGGCGGTAGCCAGTCCAATCCGACAGACCTCTTCGATTTCAGCACTGTGGATCAGTCGGGGCAGACTTATGGGGCCGACATCATCCTTCCGATGCGCTATACGGAACTGCCAAGTACAGGTATTCCAGCGGGAGAAAAGAGGGCTGGATGGATTGGGTTCGAGATACCCAAGAGCTCTAAAACGGTGACGCTCACGTGGGAGGACAACTTTCACCTGTCTCCGGCTGCTGAGGTCGCCAGGTTTGGCATCCGGCGCACATGAAGGAAGCGTTAGTGCCAGGTTGCCTGTAGGCTGTGCTCAGGCCAGTTTCGGCACCGGTGACTGATACCAAAACTGACACCGAATCGGTGTCAAACATCGTTGACCAACTTTGAAATCCGCCGATATACTCAGAGGTTGCGGGGGCGGCTAGCTCAATTGGCAGAGCAACGGACTCTTAATCCGTGTGTTCGGGGTTCGACTCCCCGGCCGCTCACCACATCCATCTTGCCCTTTTCCTTGATTCGGCGCCGTTTCTGAACGCTCTCCGCGACGTCTTGATGATCGGCTAACGCCGATTTTCAGCGCTGTACGGCAGAACTGACGGCAGTCCGTCCCGACGTCGGGCTGCTTCCACCGTATGTGTGAACGCCGCCGGCTCCAGAGCAGAGCACCACTGGGCAGATGCAATGGCCGTACACTCGAGCGAGGCGCACGATAGCTACGTGCGCAGGACCCGTCACGGCTGATAGGGCGAAAAGGGAGCGACAGACGGGAAGACGTCGATGAACGCTATATCCGACTTTTTGCATCGGCATCCCAGTCTCAACCTGTTTATCCACAAAGTGATGCAGGACAACATCACCTTCCTGGCATCCGCGGTGGCCTGGACGCTGCTCACCTCGGTCGTGCCCATCGTCGTCGGCCTGGTCGCCATCAGCAGCCTCTTTCTCCGTGATCCCGCCAGCCAGCGGGCGGTCGTGGACCACCTCAGCGGTGCGTTACAGGGCACCCTCCAGCCCCAGGACATCAAGCAGCTGGTCACGACGTCGATCCGGCATCGTGGCGTGCTCGCTCTCATCGGCGTTTTTGGCATTCTCTGGGGCGGCTCCAACGTCGGCGGGGTCTTCTCGACCGTCTTCCAACCCGTCTTTGAAGTGAATGGCCGTGACTTCCTCAAAGAGAAGCTGCTCGATCTCGGCATGATCTTCGTCTTCGTGGCGTTGATGCTGGTCATCGTCGTCGCCACCACGGCCGGAGCAGTGATCACGCGCCTCTTTCCCACCGCTCCGATCCCGGGCGAACGGGCGTTCCTGATCGGCACCACTATCAGCCTGGCGGCGGCTTTCTTGCTCTTCGTGGTCCTCTATCTCGTCTTCCCCAATGTGCACCCTCGATTCACGCCGGCACGCGTCTGGAGAGGATCATTGGTCGCGGCCATCCTCTTCCAGATACTGAGCTTTATCTGGCCCCTCTACACCCATGTCAGTCATTTCAGCCGCTATGGGGCCGTCATCGCTCCCATGATCATCCTCGCGGCATGGATCTATTTCTTTTCGCTCATCCTGATGGTGGGGGCCGAGATCATTGCCTTCCGGGCCATCCAGGAGGCCAACCGCACCGGGCAACCGATCGGGCCGGCGCCGCAAAACTTCGTCCCGTCGCACACCATGATGCGCGACGATATCGATCGTGTCGCGAAGTAGTCGGGGCTCCGCTCTCCTGGACTACGAGTCGCCCGCCTGGAAGTTTCACCGTCCTGTACCGCAGTCAGCCTGGCTGTCTCCCACATAAAGAAACCGCCGGCACCGACGTGCCGGCGGCTCGTGCCCCGAGGGCTCGGTTCTCCTGGAGACTAGGAGGCGAGGATTTTCCCGGTTGCATAGGATCGCACTTCGCCGGAGATGACTCGGGGAGCCGTCGGCAGAAGCGAGCCAAGATGCTCGTTGACCCAGTTCATGGCAAGCGTGTTGAACGTGTCACCGTCTGAGCGGTTGGCGAACAGGCTGGTCGAGGTGACCACGCCGTTCCCACTGTCGATGAGCGTGTACTCGCGGAAGCCCGGCGCACTGCTGATGAAGGGCACGAAGCTCTTCTCATCTTTGGCGAGAATCTCTGCGACAGAGCTCTGGTCGGTCTGGTACTCACGAATGGTCTGATACATATTGACCTCCAAGGGTCGGTCCAGCAAGCTGGGAGAATCCACCAGTTGAAGAGCACGGACTGTCGCAAGACGCAACAAAACCCGATCCATAACGGATCGGGTTCATCAGAAAGGGCTCCCTGCTTATCGCTATATGGGCCCTGTGACTATGCTCCCCGTCATGAGGACTGTCCACTCACTACTCGTACTATAGCAGATATCGTCAAATTATGCGAGTTTGGCAAAGAAATATGGGGATTTGGCAGTTCTTATACAAGGGCGCACACCGGTGGCTCGGTTACGCTGACATGCGCGCAGGGCGCCCGCCGGTCGGGAACTGACCGCCCGGCATGTCGGGGGCAACTCGCAAGTCCGTCGATCGCGTCACGGTACGTCTCCACCCCCTGATTCGAATCGATCGTCCGAGCAGGGGCTACGTCGCATCCTCCTGGGCCGCAGCTGTTGGCGCTGCCAGCCCCGCAGTGGTATCGGCGAGCACTTCCCGGTGACCGATTCCGAGGGTCTTGATCCATCGCTGCTGACCCAGCGTCAGAGCCACAAATGAGCCAAGCTCGACCAGCTCCGGGTCGGAAAAGTGCCGATGCAGCTTCTCCCAGAGCCGGTCATCCGCGATGGCGGCATCCCAGATGATGGCGCTGGTGTAGGTCAGCGCCACTTTCTCGCGCTCGCTATAGTGATCGGAATCCTCGAAGTTCAGGAGGTCTCTGTACTTCTCTTCCGTGAGGCCTTGCTGCCCAGCCTGGGCAGACCGCTGAACGCCTCAGTACTCACACTCGATCGATCTGGAGACGTAGACCCGGCAGAGCTCTTTGAGGGTGTGATCGAGCACGCCATTGCGGAAGATCATCTCCCAGGCGTAGGAGAACCCCCGGATCACATTGGGGTTGTTGGCGCGAATGGCCTGGCTCTCCGGCCTGGGGGTGCCGTGCAGGCGCGCGTGCTCCAGATACTCCCGGATATCCGGGTCCTCAATCGTCTCGGTATCGGCGTAGGGAATGCGCGGCATGCTCCCTCCAATCGTCCGTCACTACTACAGACTATCTGAAAAGGGCGGGCTGATCCGGTGTATTGGCGGTGGAGGACTTCGGTTCCGGCATCTTCTGCACTGTCGGTTTCCTCCACCATTGTTGATGCCGCGGCCAGACCATCCAGGATGCCGGGGGATAAGAGACATGGCAGGCCGCTGCGGGCTGAAGCCCTCGGCTACCGCGTATTCCGCCACCGTATTTCCCCGGTGTCACGCAGGGGGCATACACGCGCAGGACGTCCACCCTCGGGACCTCTACGCCGGGAATCTCTACGCTCGCGAATCTCTACACCGGGAATCTCTTCGCTCGGGACGTAGCCGAGGGCTTCAGCCCGCTTTGCAGGCAGCACGCGAGTCCGGCGTTCAGCCGGACAATGCGTGCGGGGAGACCCTGGATGGTCGAGGGACGGCCAAAGGTCTGGGTCCGTGTTCTCCCCGTCCATTCCTCGCCGGAATGCGGAGGTTCCGGCTATGGACGGGCTATGGCTCGGATGTGGGAACATCACTTCTTCATTGACTGCGGCCTCACGCCGTGGCCAGCGATCCTCCCAGATACAGGCTCCCGATCTCGGGGTTGGTCAGGATCTCATTGGCGGGGCCGGTCAAGCGCACTCGACCGCTTTCCATCACCACCCCGTGGGTGGCGATGGTCAGGCCCGACCGCGCGTTCTGCTCCACCAGGAGGACCGTCTTCCCGGCTTCCCGCATCACCGCCACCATGTCGAACACTGTCTTCAGCGTCTTGGGGTCCAGGCCCATGGAGGGCTCATCCAGCAGCACCAACGTCGGCTCCAGCATCAGCGAGCGCGCGAACTCGACGATCTTCTGCTGCCCGCCGGAGAGACTCCCCGCCTTGTCCCCGGCCCGCTCTTTCACGATCGGGAAGAGCGCCGTCACCTCCTCCAGTCGCCGCTTGGTCAGGGCGCGGTCATTGAGAATGAAAGCGCCTAACCGGACGTTCTCCAGCACTGTCATCTCAGGGAAGAGGCTCCGCTCCTGCGGCACCTGCACGATACCCTGCCGCAGAATCTGCCGCGGACTCAGCCCCACCAGTGATCGTTCGCCCATGGTGATCTCCCCGGCACGCGGATGCAGGAGCCCGCTCAGGGTGCGGAGCACGGTCGATTTCCCGGCCCCGTTGGGACCGACGATGCAGGTGATCGAGCCTTCCTCGACCTCCAGATCCACGCCACGCAAGACGTCCCCGCCGCCGTACCCGGCATAGACATCCCGAAGTCGCAGTAGGGCCATGCTCAGTCTCCCAGGTAGGCGTTGAGGACGGCGGGGTTCCGGCGCACCTCGGCCGGCGTCCCCTCGGCGATCAGGCTGCCGCGATGCATGACACTGACGCGGTCGCAGAGGCCCATGACGAATTCCATATTGTGCTCCACGATCAGGAAGGTCACCCCCTCGCCGTTGAGTGTCTGTATGCGCTCGGCCAGGTAGGTGATCATGGTCGGGTTCACGCCTCCGGCGGGCTCGTCCAGGAGGATCACACGCGGCTCCGAGACCAGGATGGTGGCAAACTCCAGCAGCTTCTTCTGGCCGTAGGAAAGCGATCCGGCGGGCAGGTCCCGCAGGCTCGACAGCCCCACGAAGTCCAGTAATTCGTCCACCCGCTGCCGCTCCCGGGCCGTGGTCCAGTGCTTCAGAACCCCGGCCGTGCCCGCTCGCTGCACCGCCACGTGCACGTTCTCGAAGACCGAGAGACGGGGAAAGATGCGCGTTAGCTGAAAGGTCCGGCCGATGCCCTGGGTAAAGACAGCACGCGGCGAGGCGCCGGTCAGGTTCTTGTCGCGCAGGCGCACGCTGCCCGCATCGGCGCGCTCATACCCGGTCATGACGTTGAAGAGGGTCGTCTTGCCCGAGCCGTTGGGACCGATAAGCCCGGCGATCTCCCCTTCCTCGACGCGCACGCAGCAGGCGCTCAACGCCTGGATTCCGCCGAACGACTTCGAGACATCCACCGCCTCCAGTAGCGTCACGGCTTCACCGCTCGTCCTGTCCCCGGTGCCACCGGCTCGGTCCCCGCCGGCGGCTCGGCTGCCGGCTCTGCCCGGGACCGCCGCAGGCGCAGCCTGGTGAGCAACATCCGCAGCGAGGGAATGATTCCCTGCGGCAGCAGCAGAATGATCACGAGGAAGAGACCTCCGTACAGGATCAGGTAGAGGCCACTGGCGCCGTACTGGATGGTGAAGTATTGGTGGGCGGGCTCGATCAGGACCGCGCCCAGGACCGGGCCGAAGAGGGTTCCCAGCCCTCCGGTGAAGGTCATCAACACCATGGCAATGTCGAATAGCGGATCGAACACCGTCTGCGGGTAGATATACGACTGGAAGTATGCCCACAGGGCCCCGGCCATGCCGATGAAAAAGGCAGCCAGCACAAAACACGCCAGCTTGTACATTCCCGTGTTGATGCCGAGACCAAGGGCGCGGTCCTCATCATCCCGGATAGCGCGCAGGCCCAGGCCAAACTTGGAGTGCCGGATCCACCAGGAGATCAGCACGCTGGACGCCAGGACGATCAGCGCCGCGTAATAGAACGGCGGATTGAAGTCGGCGCCCAGCCAGGGGGGCGTGGGCAGGCTCAGTCCGGTCGAGCCGCCGGTGAGGTCGTGCAGATTGGTGGCCATCAGCTGGCCGATAAAGAGCATGGCGATGGTCAGCACCACGAAAACATGCCGCCGGGCCCGAAGGGTAATGATCCCCAGCGGTACCGCGCACGCGGCGGTGATCAGCCCCACCACCGGCAGCAGGAAGAAGGGCTCATAGCCGCCCGGCACGTTGAAGTGCTGGCAGACCAGCGCCAGCGCATAGGCACCGATCCCGAAGAAGGTCGCGTGGCCCAAGGAGATGTAGCCGGTAAA
>JAICWV010000234.1 GCA_025966365.1 Chloroflexota bacterium
GACCGCATCCCCGATGAACTTCTCCACCGTCCCCCCATGGGACTCGATGATCCCCTTCATCCGATCGAAGTAGCGGGCAAGGAGTGAACGAAGTGCTTCCGGGTCGGTCGATTCACCCAGGGCGGTTGAGCCGGTGATGTCGCAGAAGAGCACCGTGACCCGCTTGCGCTGTTCCCGAGACGGGGAGGGAGCTTCGACGGGGGCAGCGCAGTAGGGGCAGAAGGCGAAGTCTTCCCCGATGTGCCGGCCGCAGTTTCCGCAGGTAATCACAGTCCGCGTCCTCTGGATCGCATTGTAGCCCCCGCCAGAGAGTGCCAACAGGAGGGGAGGAGTCACCACTCTTGCCAGTCCCCGCGTGCGTGAGCCACGACGTCCTGATATGCTGGCTGCACACGCGTCCCTGTACTCGTACAGCGAGGAGCCACCATGGCATCCCAGGAGTCAATCCGCGGCTATGCCTCCCGGCCAGTGTCCGGTGTTATGACGTTCCTCTTTGCGGACATGCGCGGCTACACCCGGTTCACGGCGGAGCATGGCGACGAGGCGGCTGCCCGGCTGGCAACGCGCTTCGCGGACATTGCCCGCGAGGTAATAGCGGCACGCGGCGGTGACGTCTACGAGCTGGTCGGAGATCAGGCGGTGGCCGTGTTCGCTTCGGCCCGGCAGGCCTTGCGGGCAGCAGTGATGCTGCAACAGCGGGTGGCGGATGACCGGGCAGCAGATCCGTCCTTCCCAGTCACGATCGGCATCGGGCTCGATGCCGGAACGTCCGGATGGTAGTCACGCGCCCGTGGGCAGTCAGACACAAACGGCGCACAGACTGGAAAGACGGTGCTACCGGCCATGTCCTGGACACCCCCGGACGGCGAGCAACCCTGTCTGCCAGGGGTCGGTAACCGACTCGTACAAAGCTCGTGGCCTGTGCGCGGGAGCATGGATGCCGCAATGGATGCACGGCACGGATTTCCCCAGCGGAAAAAGCTTGGGGAACCCTCATTTTTTGGCTTGCGCAAGCCAAATTTGGTGGCGGCGGCGGGATTCGAACCTGCGACCAAGGGCTTATGAGTCCCCTGCTCTGCCACTGAGCTACGCCGCCATGGCGGACACCAGAGATTATAAGAAATACTCTGGCGCCGAATAGGAAAGGACCTGCTAAAAGCAGGTCCAGGTGGTAGCGGGGGCAGGATTCGAACCTGCGACCTCCGGGTTATGAGCCCGACGAGCTGCCACTGCTCTACCCCGCGTCGCACCATGAGTGTACATAACTCCCGGAGAAATGCGCAAGGGGCCGCGCGGGCTCTTTCCGCACAGCCCCTTGCCGTCGGTGGTGGGCGTTAGGCTGGAAGCTCTCCGAGCTTGACGTCGATAGTCTTCGTCTGGCCACTGCGGTTGATCTTGAGGGTAATGGTCTCGCCCGGCTTCGCCTGGGCCAGCACGGTCAGCAGATCCTGGGCGTCTGTCACCGTCTGGCCGTTGGCCGCGGTGATCACGTCACCCTGCTGGACCCCCGCTTTGCCCGCCGGCGTGTCTGAGCCCACGCGCGCCACCAGGGCTCCCGGTGTGGAGCTGGTGGCCGGCGGCGAGCCGAAACCGAAGGAGAAGCCGGATTGGCCGGACGAATCGGTGGGAACGATGCCCAGGAAGGCGCGTCCGGTGTGCTGGACCTTGCCTTTGGCGATGATCTGATCGGCGATAAAGGTGATCCGCTCGGCGGGGATGGCGAAGCCGATGCCCTCCACCGAAGTGCCGCTGGTGTCGCTGGTCTGCACCAGCGTCGGCATTCCCACCACCGTGCCGTCCAGCGCCGCCAGCGCGCCACCGGAGTTGCCGGGGTTGATGGCGGCCGAGGTCTGGACGGCGTTGGCGATGTAGGCGCCGTTGCCCTCCTGCTCCACCCGGTGCAGGCCGCTGATCAGGCCCGAGGACACACTCTGCTTCAGTCCCAGCGGGCTGCCGACCGCCAGCACCGTCTCCGCCACCCGGTAGCTGCCGGCCGTGGCAAAGTGGGCCGGCATCAGGCCGGAGGCGTCGATCTTGATGATTGCCAGGTCGTCGGCGGCATCGGTGCCGACCAGGCGCGCTGTATAGATATGGCCGTTGTTGAGCGTGACGCTCAGCGAGTGCGCGCCCGTCACCACGTGGTTGTTGGTCACGATGTCGCCCTTGCTGTCGTAGATAATGCCGGAACCGGATCCCACCCCGGCGCTTACCACGTACACCACCGATTTGCTGATGGTCGCGTAGGCAGATTCGGTGGCGGCGTCGATGGAAGCCGTCCTGATGTTACTGGTGCTCGCGGCCGGTGAGCCGGTGGACGCAGCCTGAGCTGCCTGCTGCGACGCGGATGGAGTGGACAGCCTCCCAACAAGGAAACCGACGCCGACCAGGATGGCGAGGATGATGGGGATGAATCGTCTCTTCATAACTCTCTTTCCTGCGTAGTAAGGAGATGGCTCGGTCGCGCGAGCCGGGCACAGCCGGTCCCGCTCACACTCTCAGACTATGGACCGAAGATGAGGATTCCATGCCGAGAAGATTGGGAATCCGTTAGAAGCTGGGGATTGACAGCCGGCAAATTGCCTCTTATGACAGTCCTACCAGCATGGGTAGTTTGAAGACCAGGAGTAGTCGTGTTGAGCGTTCACCTGGACACCCAATCCGGCGTTGCACTCTATATGCAGCTCGTGCAGCAGGTTGGGACGACGGCTTCGC
>JAICWV010000247.1 GCA_025966365.1 Chloroflexota bacterium
CCGCGGCCATGGTGAGCAACCTGATGGTGGTGCTCTGTGGAGATCAGCCGCCTTCCCCGGTGGTCAACGCCGGAACCCTCTATTCGTGACCCGGGAGCGCAAGCCGGTCCTCCTCCGTATGGATCCGGCAGTGCATGACGCGCTGTCCCGATGGGCGGCGGACGAGTTGCGGAGCCTGAATGCCCAGATGGAACTGCTGCTACGCCGTGCTCTCACCGACGCCGGCCGCATGCCCAAGCAGGCCGGCCCCCTGCCCCGCCGCGGCCGGCCCGGGGCTGATGAGCCTGAGCCGGCCGAGACCGGGTAGTCCGCCGACGGACGTCATCGAGTTCGCGTGCTGAGAATATCGAGGTCACGGTTCGCATAGCGGCTGTGCTCCCATTCCTCATCAAGGATCACATGCAGGCACTCCAGCACCGAGCGTGTCTCCGCCGGATGGCCCGGGGTGTCCGGGGGGACACAGACCCGTTCCAGCTCCTGTGGGGTGAGAGCGGCGATCGTCTCCTTCACCGCGTCCATTCGCTCACGGCGCACCGGGAGCACCTCGTCCAGAGAAGGGTTGGCATCGTAATCGAGCCCGAGACCGGCGGGATCGGTCAGGAAGGACCCGGCCAGTCCCCAGGGATGGTAGGGGCGCGGCACCTGCCGGACCATGCGCAAGAGCCAGGCGTCGGTGGCCATGACGAGATGGCGGAGCGTCTCGACGAAGCTCCAGTCGCCGTCAACCCGCTCGTGCAGCGATGCTTCCGGAAAGGTTCGCGCGCGGGCAACGGTGGTGCGCCAGACGTCTTCTATCAGTGCCCATGCTTCCGCCAGGCCCCGCGGGTCGTCGGCGCGCAGTTTCACCCGTTCCGGGAAGCGCCGGTCCAGCTCCGCCTCCACCAGCGGCGCAACCTCGACGCCGTTCACCCGGAGCCCGTCGATGTATCCGGAGATGTCGGCGTTGAGCAGCCACCCGTCCGTGATCCTCGTCGCCTCGAGATTGGGAGAGTGTAACCGCGCGCCGGAGAAGTCGGCGTCGTCCAGCCGTGCTCCCCGGAAGTCCGTCTGAAACTGCTGGCCGACGGGTTCGGTCATGGCTACTCCCCGACCTGCCCGTCCACCGACTCCCGGATGAGATCGGCATGGCCGTTATGCCGCGCGTACTCCTCGATCATGTGGCACAGGATCCAGCGCAGGCTGGGTGCCCGGCCGTCGGGCCAGGTGCGCTGCGCCGGCTGATCCAGTCCGCCCTTTGCCAGCGCCTCCTCGAGGGCGGCGCGGGAGCGACCCACCGCGTCTTGCCAGATCGCCTGGAGCTGCTCCGGCGTGTCCCCGGCGGCGGTGCGCCACTCCCAGTCCGGATCGGCGTCCCAGTCCACCGTGTTCCACGGCGGTCCCAGGTCGCGTGCGTGCAGCGAACGCAAAAACCAGCCGTCCTCGACGAGCGCCAGGTGCTTCATCATTCCGCCCAGAGTCATCGAGGAAGCGCCGACCGTCGCCTGCAGGCCGGCCGGGTCCAGCCCTCCGACCTTCCAGGCAAAGGTGGCGCGCTGAAAGTCCAGGAAGCCCAGGAGAGTAGCAGCCTCGTCGGCTGCCGCAGGGGGCTCGGGGCGGCCATACTCGTCCACGTCGGTGATTTCGCTCACAGGGTTGTTCCTCCCGGTTTGATAGACGTCGGGCCAAGCCACCGCCCGCGATTTCAGTCTGGCACAACCTAGCACATGCGTCCCAGGCCATGGCCCGACAATGAGCTGGAGCCTGACAGATTAGATGAGCCCCTGCTCCCGTGCCAGCGCCACCGCGTGGGTGCGATTGGCGGCGTGCAGCTTGCCCAGGATGTTGGAGACGTGATTCTTGACCGTCCCCTCGGCCAGGAAGAGCCGCTCCCCGATCTCGCGGTTGCTGGCGCCGGCTGCCAGCAGGTCCAGGACCTCTTGCTCGCGCTCCGTCAGCTCCTCCCCGGGCGGCGGGCTGGGCCGGCGCCCGTACTCGAGCAGCACCTTACTGGCAACACTGGGCTGAATGAAGGACTCGCCGGCGTGGACGCGGCGGATGGTTTCGATGAGCTCGGGCGCCGGGACGTCCTTGAGGAGATACCCCATGGCCCCGCCCTTGATGGCGTTGAAGACGTACTCGTCGTAGTCGAAAGTGGTCAGGACGATGACGCGCGTGGCCGGGCAGGCGGCGGTGATCAGGGCGGTGGCCTCCACCCCGCTGCGCTCCGGCATCTGGATGTCCATCAGGACGATGTCGGGC
>JAICWV010000153.1 GCA_025966365.1 Chloroflexota bacterium
ACGGAAGGAGATCATTCGGTCGTGCGGTGATCGCCGAGGTAACACAGGCTCAGCGGAAGATTGGGAAAAGCCTGAAGCTGCTTCCACTTGTCGTCATTTGTCACCAGGTATGCCACCTGCGCCAGCATTCCACAGGCAATGACCAGCGCGTCGGCAGGTTTGAATCTCATGAAGGCGCGGAGCGACGCTGCCTGCTGTGCAACGTGGACGTCGATAGGAATGGCCTCAAGATGCGGCGTGTGATTGATGAAATTCAACACATGGTGATGGGCGCCCGCATCGTGGCGAAGAGGCCGGACCACCACCTCCATCACGGACACAGCCGAAATCACGGCCGGATGCAACAAAGTCGTCAATGAGAACGGTGGCCACGGGACTCGCGACTTCGCGGCCGTCCAGGTACGCGATGAGAAGGGAAGAATCGAGCAAGATGCGCTGCCCTGGAGTGATAGCACTCTCCAGGGCGGCCCGGCTCACTCGCCCCAGGCCTCCTCCTCCTCGCGCAGGGAAGCCCGGACCTCCTCGGGTGTGCCGTACAATCCCGCCAGCACACCTGCATAGCTCGTCCGAATGCGATGCACCTGCATTACATCCGGATTCTGCGGGTCCACGATGAAAAGCAGCCTGTCGCCGGGCTGAAGTCCCGTGAAGTCGGCAATGGCTTTCGGCACAGTGACCTGATTCTTTACGCGCAAGTCACCCTCTGCTGTGACCTCGGCCCCCGCACGAAATTTCGCGGGTTTGCGATCGTGGACAACCACCAGCCGCCTCCTGTTTCGCTTACTAGCGCAGCAACTTTACCACTGGCATCATGCAAATGCGACAACCACAATCCAAGACTAATCTTGCCGCACATTTTCCAACTCGCTTTCAGCGAGTGGTACGCGACAGCCACAGTCGTTACCCAGACGGTGGGTTCGCGGGGGCGCGTTGCCATCCTTCCCATAGCGAGTCTCGATCCCAACGAGGGTTTGCCGCGACCGTGATTAGAAAATTCGGGGAAACCGGCGCCGTTTCTCCTTGCGCTGCTTCTCCGCCTCCTCGAGTGCCATCGCCTCCTGCATCTCCTGCAGCTTGAGGTCGGCTTCCAGCTCGGCAATGCGGCCGGCAATCTGGGCCTCCAGCTGCTCCTTCACATGCCCATCCTGAATGGCCTTGACCTGCGCTCGTAGATCGGCGATCTCTCGCTCATGGCGGGCGATCGTTTCCGTCAGGTCCGCGTTGGATGAGTTCATTCATCTCCCTCCAGACGCAGGGACGATGGAAAGCGCGGTCGACGCCCCACTCGTATTGTCACGGCGAGGCTATTGTATGCCTGCTCCAGGTATGACTGCCCCAGGGACGGGTGGGCAGCCATACCTCTCTCCTATAACGACGCGCGCACCAGCCGGTCAAGCGCCCCATACGATGTGTTCTTATACTGAAATATCACCAGTCGCGTCTGGCCGCATCGTCCGGAAGGAGGCACCAGCATGGGTCTTCAGGTTCCCACCGTTCATGTGCGTCGCGATCAGTTCCATCTGGCCTGGGATAATTCCATTCCGCCCATCGCCACGGTGGAGTCCGGCTCGATCGTCACCATCGACGCCCTGGATGCTAGCTGCGGCCAGCTGACGCCTACGTCCACGCTGGAAGATCTGGGCAGGCTCGACTTCTCGCGGGTGGATCAGGTCAACGGCCCCATTGCCGTCGAGGACGCCCAGGTAGGCGACACGCTCGAGGTCGAGATCGTCGACCTGCAGCCGGCCGATTGGGGCTGGACCGCCAATATCCCCGGCTTTGGCCTGCTCGCCGATGACTTCCCCGAGGCCGTCCTCAAGATCTGGAAGCTCAACGGCGGCACCGCCGCGTTTGCCTCCGGCATCGACATTCCGCTGGCGCCCTTCTGCGGCGAGATGGGTGTCGCTCCCTCCGAGCCCGGTGCCCTCTCCACCATCCCGCCCGGCCTCCACGGCGGGAACATGGATACCAGGCACATCACGCAGGGAGCAAAGCTCTATCTGCCCGTTCTCGCGCCCGGCGCGCTCTTCTCCCTGGGTGACGGGCATGCGGCGCAGGGCGATGGCGAGGTCTGCGGCACCGCCATCGAGACGCCCATGCAAGTAACCGTCCGGCTCACCGTCCGCAAGGACCTGCATCTCGCGGCGCCCGAGTTCCAGACCGCCGGGCCGCTGGCGGCGCGGACCAACACCGGCCCCTTCTATGCATGCGACGGCATCGGCCCCGATCTCCATGCCGCCGCCAGAGATGCCGTACGGCGCATGATCGACTATCTCGGCCGGGAGTGGCATCTCGATCCGGAACCAGCCTATCTCCTCTGCAGCGTGGCCATGGACCTCAAGATCAGTGAGATCGTTGACGCGCCCAACTGGATCGTCACCGCCTACATGCCACTGTCCATCTTTACGTAAGGAGGGCGAATCGTGAGCACTCCCGTCGCACCAAACGAGCCCGTTCCCTCGCGCCTGGCCCATAACGCTGTCGGACTCAGCGGCGTCCTCTTCCAGTCCATCACCCATATGGCACCCGGCATCGCCGTGGCCTTCTCCATTATCTTCGCCGCCACCTATGCGGGCGGCAGCACGCCCCTCTCCGTCCTCCTGGCGCTGATCGGATGCCTCTGCGTCGCCAGCTGTATCGGCCAGCTGGCTAAGCATCTTCCCTCGGCCGGTGGGCTCTATACCTACAGCTCCAATGGTCTCGGCCCGCAGGTCGGCTTCCTGGTCGCCTGGGCCTATATGCTTTCCGAGCCCATCGTTCCGGCCTTCGTCTACCTCGTCTTCGGCAACCTCATCAACTCCACCACGACCACCTACTGGGGCTGGCCCGGCTGGATCTGGGCGCCGGCCGTCATCCTCATCGGCCTCATCGTCTGGTACCTGGTCTATGAAGGCATCAAGATCTCCACCGAGGCCGGCGTCCTCCTTGGCATCTTCGAGATCGTCGTCTTCGTCGCCCTCGCCGTCACGCTTATTGTCAAGGCGGGAGACCACAATACGCTGGCCGTCTTCGAGATTCAGAACCACAACCCCCATGGCCTGGGTTCCGTGTTTCCGGGAATGATCTATGTTGTCCTCGCCTTTATCGGCTTCGAGGCCTCCGCCCCGCTGGGTGAGGAGGCAGAAAATCCGCGACGAACCATCCCTCTGGCGGTGATTTACTCCTGCCTCATCATCGGTGTGTTCTATCTGCTCTCCTACTACGCCGCGACCGTCTATTTCGGCCCCGCCAGGATGCTTAACGGCTTTATTAGCTACAACAACGGCGATCCCTGGACCGGCATGGCCAAGGCCGTCTGGAACTGGGGCTGGATCATCGTCTTCATCGCTCTGATCAACAGCTCCATCGCCAATGCCAACGCCGGCGCCAACGCCGCCACCCGCGCGGCCTACGCCATGTCACGCATCGGGCTCCTGCCGCGACAACTCTCGGCCGTGGATCCCCGCCGCCGCACGCCCTATGTCGCCATCCATGTCCAGGCAATCGGCGGGGTCATTCTTGCCCTCATTCTGGGCGCGCTGGTCAAGACCCCGCTCAACGGCGTAGCCGTGCTCGGCACCATCGCCACTGTCCTCGTGGTCGCCATTTACATGCTCACCGCCCTCAGCTGCATTACCTATTACCTGCGGGAGCGGCGGGACGAGTTCAATCTCTTCCTGCACCTGATCGTGCCGGTGATCGGCATCCTGTTCTTCATCCCCGTCGAGATTGCCTCCTTCGGGATCAACTTTGCCGGGCTGGGCATCTCGGCCCTGGCCTGGCCGGCCAATTACGCGCCTATCGTGGTGCTGATCTGGATGCTCATCGGCATCGGCCTGCTGGTGTACTACATGACCAGCCGCCCCGCTCGCCTGCGTGAAACCGCGGATGTGTATATGGAAGAGGTCGTGCCAGAAGAGGCATAGCACTTCTCGAAGTACCATCGGATGCGATGAACCGCGCCGAACACTCGACCTCTAACCCGGCGGGTACCGGGGATCGCGGCGACCAGCAGAATGCTGTCGCTGCTCTCCTGAGGAGTGTCCCTGTTTTTGCAACCCTCGGTGACGATCAGATCGAGCAGCTTGGCGCCCAGATGGTCCGCCGCGAGGTGAGCAAGGGGGAGCTTGTCACCGTGGAAGGGCAGCCCGCCGAAGGGCTGTATGTGGTGGCTTCCGGCCGCTTCAAACGCTTCAAGATTTCCCCGGGCGGGCACGAGCAGATTCTGAAGTTTCTTCAGCCCGGTGAGTCGTTCGGCGAGGTGCCGCTTCTGGACGGGGGCCCCGATCCCGCCGGCACCGAGGCCATGGAGCGCGGGATCCTGTACGTCCTACCGCGCACCCGCTTCGAGGCGCTGGTAGAGCAGTCGCCGGAGCTTGCGCTGGGTCTGATCCGCTTCCTCGCGGACCGACTTCGCCATTTCACACAACTGGTCGAGGACCTTTCCTTCCGTCATCGAACTGAGCGCGTGGCCAAGCTGGTACTGGAGCGGAGCGTGGTCGGCGATCTGAATCAGCTCACACAGTCAGATATGGCGGCGGCAACAGGCACCGCCCGCGAGGTCGTGGGCCGGGCCCTACGTGAGTTGGAGCAGCGGGGAGCTATCCACCTTGAGCACGGCTACATCACCATTCGCCACCGAAATCTCCTGGAGGACATGGCCGGAATCGAGACCGAATGAGGGCCCCAGGGTCGGGCCCATCTGGCCGCTCGCGTGTGGACAATGGCCGGAGGCACCCTCCTGAGGCCTGCAGCTCGTGGGTCCGGCGAACGAGCTGCTCAACCAGATGCCGGAGACAGGCAGGTACCGAATGGAAGCCGACAAAGATGCCATGCTCTACGCTCGGGTCGCCTGGGCAGAGGTCAAGCCTGGAAAAATCGACGATGCAATGAGCAGATGGAAGGAGAACCTGACCGCCCAGCAGACGGAAGCAGGCTTTAGCAACGCTTACCTGCTTCTCGACCAAACCGCCAGGAACGTCCTGGCGATCTCCCTCTGGACGAATCGTGCCCAGGTGGAAGAGACGGCCGCGGAAGAAGGGAGACTGAAGCAGCTGGGAGCGTTCCTGACCGCGCCACCAGAGGTGGAAGCAGACAGGGTGCCGGTGCGCACCGTCGAGGTCCAGTCGTCACAGTTTGCCCGCGTCACGTCGGCCGACATCAAAGGCCACTCGGTAATCCAGAGCGGGGTCATCTGGGAGGAGGCGCTGCCAGAGTACCGTCGCGTGCACGGTTTCCAGGGCGCATTGATGCTCCAGGCCATCCACTCGGCCCGGGGGATCGTGGTCACCTTCTGGGAGAGCGAAGAAGCTGCCCGCCGGACCTCGGAGAGCGGGATGCGGACCGAGGTGCTCTCCCGCTTCGTCCAGGTGATGGCCGGACCTCCGGCCGTCGAGGGCTTCGAGGTCGTGCTGCAAATCTGAGTCGGGGCTCCTGTGGTTTCGGCGCGCGTTCGGCACTCCTCAGCATCGCCTGGACGGCGTCCAACGAGAGAGGACTCATCTCACCCTCATCCGCGAAGAGCATCATGGGTTGTAAGGGGCGGCATCACGGCGGGTTCGGTCCCAACGGATGCCGAGCGACGGAACTTCGGGGAAAGAGAGTTGAGCAATGAACGCAATGCTGGGAGTGACGCTGCAGCGGGCACGGGACGTTGCGGGCCACCGCTTAACCAGTCTGGCCGCCCCGGACCGGCTCTGGTGTGCGGCCGTCCTTCCTGACGGCACTCAGGGTCACTGGTTCTTTGCAACGGATGGCAGTTTACTCGTCTTTCGCGACCCTGACTGGCCATCCCATGGTGAGATTGTCCATCAGTGTCCTGTACACCGCTGGTGCCTTGGGAGCATTGGCGTCCCCTCCACGACCGCGAACGAGCCCGCGTGCGGAAGTAACCTCACGTAATCAATCGTGAGCCGCGGTGGGGAAACGAACAGATAGAACGTCAATGGGGTGGGGCTGCTGAAAGCGCTCCACGCGAATGGAGAGGAAACCGATGCGTCGCATACTTGTACCGCTGGATGGCACGGACCGCGCGACAGCCATACTTCCGGATGCACGCCGGCTCGCCGGGCCGGATGGCGAGCTCCTGCTCGTCCACGACACACGAGCCGCGCCAGCCGATCTGGGGCAGTATTCGGAGTCAGCCGCTGCGAAATACCTGGACGGCGTGGCTGAGGCGCTACGAGCGCAGGGGACATCAGTAAAGACGCATACCCTCCGCCTCGATAATGTGGCTGTAGCCATTGACGAGGCAGCGACGACCTTCAAGGTCGACATGATCGCGGTCGCGACCCACGGACGTAACCCGGCGGAGCGGCTCTTCTGGGGAAGTATCGCCTGGAGAGTCCTGGCCCACAGTCCGGTCCCGGTCCTTTTACGTCACGTGGAACGTGCAGAAAACCCTGAGGACGATGGTGAAGGGCGCAACCGGCACATCCTGGTCCCGCTGGACAGCTCGGCGCTGGCAGAGCGAGCACTACCGTTAGCCCGCGAGCTGGCGGCGGAGTGGAATGCGTCTGTGTCGCTGGCCCAAGTTGCGACGTCGACGGTGACCGGCTTCCCTGACGACCCTCATCTCGATCCGTCCTACCCGACACCTCCCGTGGTGCGGGCCGCGCGCACTTACCTCGAGCAGTTCGTGCCGCGCTTTGCTGGTCGGGCCCAGGCCGAGGTCTTAACCGGGCCGACGGCCGAAGCTCTGGTGGATGCCGTGAGCAACCGGGGAATCACCGATGTCGTCATGACCAGTCACGGGCGCACCGGACTGGCACGAGTGATCTTTGGGAGTGTGGCTGACTCATTGATTCACCAGCTCCGATGCCCAATTATGATCATCCCCCCACTGGCCCTGGTGGCGGAGTGACAACGCAGAGGCCGAAGATAGGCTACAGCATCGCTGCTATGCTCCACTCCGGCATGTGAAGTAATCGAGAGCGTCGGGGTCAGAGACCGTCGCCAGGCGGTGATTAGCGCTGCCGGGTCAGACTTGAGTGAGGGGCCAGCGCCTGAACGATAGGATCCGACCGTGATCGCTGCACTTGGCGCCATTGGTGCGTATGTGCTCCTCGTCGGCGTCGCCTCGTTCATCGAGAGCCCGATTGGCCGGGGATTCACGGCCCTTCAGCTCAATGCTCTGATCCGCATCGGCGGCGGTGTCCTGGCCATTGCCGCGTTCCTCGCGATCCATGGGATGACTCTTCCGGCTCCCCTTCCGCTGGCGGCTGGCCTCGGTATCGGGCTGGTAGCCGGAGCCGGCTCCATCTGCTACTGCTTCGCGCTCAACTATCTGCCGGTGTCGCTGGTCGTCTCCATCGCCAATCTATCGATGGTGGTCACCATCGTGCTCGGCGTTGCAATTCTTCACGAGAGTATCGGGCCAGTCAAAGTCGTCGCCCTCGTCCTTACCGTTGCCGGGGCACTGGCCCTATCTCCACCCGAGTCAACGCCCGCCGTGCAGACGTCCGCGACCCCGGTCAGGCACGGTGTCAAGCCGGAGGCGTCCACGACGGAGTCGCGGCCCCGGGCTCCGGGCTTCGGCCTGCTCGCGCTCTACCTGGCACTGGTTGGTGGGGGAACCTTCCTGGAGAAGCCGGCGCTGCAGCACCTGGACGTCACGCAGTTGAATGCCCTGCAAGCAATCGGCATGCTGATCGTTGCTGGGGCTGCGCTTCTTGCCGTCCGAGAGTTCCCGAAGCCCGGGTGGCACCTGGTTGGGAGCGTTGGAGTGGGCGCTATGATCGGACTGGCGTCGATCTGCTACTTCCTGGGACTGACGCGACTGCCCGTCTCCATCGCCGTCGGTGCGGGCAACGGGTATGTTGTAGTCACGATCCTGCTGGCCGTGTTCATCGGCCACGAAGGGTTACCCTGGTCGAAGCGCTTCGCCATCGCACTCACCATCGCCGGTGTCACGCTCTTCGCTCTCTCAGCGTAGACGGACAGGTCCGAACGGTGAGGGCTACGAGGTAGTCCTGCACACACCGTCAGGCCTTCTGGAAGATAACGCGGTAGTCCCCGTTCCCGATGGGCTGGGCGTCGTGCTCGAACCCCTGCGCGCTCAGGACACTGAAGAGCGGCACCGGCTCGAAGGGCACGAAGATCTCGAGT
>JAICWV010000137.1 GCA_025966365.1 Chloroflexota bacterium
GAGTCTCGCATGTCCTCGCCTCCCCGCCTCTATCCTACCGACCTGACTGATGCCGAGTGGCAGATTCTGGAGCCCCTCGTTCCCGCAGCCAAACCGGGAGGCCGTCCACCGAAGTGGACGCGTCGCGCCATCCTGGACGGCGTCTCCTGGTCGACACGCTGGGGTTGGTGCTGCGAGCTAATGTGCATGCCGCGGACATAAAGGATCGGGGGGCCGCAGGTCCTGGAAGGGGTGAAGGAGCGGTTCGGCCGTCTGGCCCACATCTGGCTGGATCAGGGGTACACCGGCGCAGGCAAGGCCTGGATCGAGCAGGAGCTCGGGTGGAGCGTCGAGATCGTCAAGCATGCCCCACGGCCACGCGGGATCTGGGTCTTTCCCGGGCAGGAGGTCGATCCCACCATCTTCCAGCGTCCCAAGGGGTTCCGGCATTTGCCGCGTCGGTGGGTCGTTGAGCGAACGTTCTCGTGGTTCGGCCAGGCACGCCGGTTGTCCAAGGACTATGAGCGGCTGCCCGAGACCGAGGAAGCCATGATCTATATCACCATGAGCCGGCTCATGCTCCGCCGCCTGGCCCGGGCTGCAAGACCCTTTTCCGACCGCTTCTAGCGAACGGCGGGCAGGACCTCGCGGGCCACCGACTCGATGCCGGGAATATCGTCCAGATCCAGCCACTGCAGCATCACGCGCTGCGCGCCCGCGTCGCGGTACGCCCTCAACTGCTCGACCCACATTTCAGGGACTCCAGCCACCTGCCCGTGTTTGGGACCCTCCTCCGCGTCCCAGCCACGCCCCGTCATCTTCCTCGCCAGATCGCTCTGGTCACGGGCGAAGATGGTGCCCAGCATGAGAGAGCGGAAGAGAGATTCGGGCGGCCGGCCGGCGTCGCGCAGGAGACCGTCCATGTGCCGGTTCAGCTCGGTAAAGCGCCGGGGGCTGACGAAGAGCGAGTTCCACTCGTCGGCGTAGCGCGCGGCCAGCGGCATGGTCCGCTTCTCGCCGTTACCGCCGACCAGGATGGGTGGACCGCCGGGACGCTGTGGCCGGGGAAGCAGAATAGCCTCGTGGAGCTGGGCGTAGGTGCCCTCGAAGCTGGCCGGCTCATCACTGCGCAAGAGGCGGGTGACCACCTCCAGATACTCGCGCAACATCTCCAGGCGGACTTGTTTCGGCGGGAAGGGGATACCGAAGTTGTGGTGCTCGCGCTCCTGCCAGCCGGCGCCAAGGCCGAGCACCAGCCGGCCTCCGCTCAGGTCATCCACGGCCGCCGCCATGCGGGCGACCATCGCCGGGTGTCGGAAGGTGACAGGTGAGACCAGCGGACCGAACTCGATGCGCTCGGTGTGGCTCGCGGCGTAGGTGAGCGAGGTCCACGCCTCCAGGGAGGCTTTATCGGGCGGGTTGGCGTTGGTGAAGTGATCGGACCGCCAGACCCCGTCATAGCCCAGGTCCTCCGCCGCGCGCAGAATCCGCTGCCAGCGTGGCCAATCCAGCCCATTCTGTCCTTCGATCATGAGCGCAACGCGCATTCACATCCTCCTTGGATCTCCTCTCCTCATCTTGCTTGATCGGGCGCGGAGAGAAACAGGGAGACCGAGCCTGCTAGACTCAGCGGCTGCAATGGGACAGAGGATACTGGCCACGGATTCGGCCCCACGGGTAGTGTCCGTGGGCGGACGCTCCAGCGCCCTGCTGGCGATTGATGCCACCGAGGGGCTGCCCTGCCGTCTGACCTGCGTGGTGGAGGTTACCGACTCGGGAAGCAGCACCGGAATCATCCGGCGGCACTTCGGCGTCCCGGCGCCCGGCGACATTCGCTCGGCGCTGGCGCGTCTGGCCGAGCCGAGCGAGCGCATCGCGCCACTGCGCGACCTCATCGAGTACCGGTTTCAGGCACAGCCCGGATCCGACCTGGACGGCATGGCCTTCGGCAATATCCTGCTGGCCGGACTCACGCTTCAGCTGGGGGACTTCCATCAGGCGATTCTGACCATGGGAGAGATTCTGGGCGTGCGCGGAAGCGTGCTTCCGGTGGCAAACGAAAACATCCGGCTCTGTGCCGAGCTGGTGGACGGCACCATCGTCCGCGGTGAGTACGAGGTGCGCGGCCGCGACAAGCCGCCTATCCGCCGCCTCTTCCTCGATGGGCCCAGAGCGGAGCTTCTGCCCGACTCGCGGGCGGCCATTCTGGAAGCCGACCTGATCCTCCTGGGGCCCGGCGCCTTTTACACCAGCCTGCTGCCCTGTCTCATCGTACCCGGCGTGCCCCAGGCTCTGGCAGCGAGCGGCGCCTACAGAGTGCTGATTGCCAACAACACCACCACACTGGGCCAGACGGAGCATATGAGCTTCGGGGACCAGATGCGGACGGTGCTCGAGATCATCGGCCCGGAGGCGCTGGACTGCGTCCTGGTCAACTGCGCCCGGCCGCCCGAGGAGATGCTCCGCGCCTACAACGAGATCGGCCTGCAGTGGATCGAACCGGCGGGGGAGGACATCACCCGTCTGCGCGGGCTTGGCATCGAAGTGGTGCAGGCAGATCTGACGGAGGGCGACTGGAACGGGGTTCGCGCCCTCCATAAGGTAGATACGATCCGCCACGATCCCAAGAAGCTACGAAAAGTTATTCAGACCCTGCGTGCGGTGTCGGCCGAGATGGTACAGGTCCCAGGGCAAGATCCCCATTGACCGAAAGAGGAGTGCCCGGCACCTGGCGCCCTGGCAATCCGGATCGGACTCATCGCTACGGCGTGGCGAAGGGCGGGCAGATGGCGCTCAGGATCTGAACATGGGTCGCCATCATGCTGACCTTGGTATTGAGGTTCTGGCCGTTGTACTTCGTCTTGCCCTGCAGCGCCACCAGCGAGCCTACCTTCACCAGGGATAGAGTGGCACGAAGGTTTGGGCTCGCGCCGTAAGAGGTGGATCTCGTGGTGTTGACCTGCGCCGTGAGGCCCGACGACAGGGTCACGCTGAGGACCGATCCCTTCCTGGCGATGACCGTCCCCGCCCCCAGGCAGGCGGCATTGACCTTCCGTCCCTTGCCGATCGATGCCTGAACGGCCGCGGCTGGACTGAGCAGATCGGTCCGGGGATGCTCCGCCAGGATCAGCGGGGCGCGCGGCTTCTGGTTGAAGTCGAAGTCGCGCGTCAGATCCCCCAGTGCCTTGACGTTCTCCCGCACATCGGGCCGCCCATCCGGCCGGCCATCGGTCTTCGGGTCGAGCCGCTGCCCGCCCAGGAAGTCATCCTCGATGAACCTTAGATAGGCGTCGAAGGAAAGCGTCTGGTGGTCGATATACCCCTTGCGGGCGTAGGGGCTGATGACGAGGCTGGGAACACGGAAGCCATACCCGTTCTCATCCACGGCCGGCGGCTTCACGTTGTCGTAAAACCCGCCCCAGTCATCCCAGGCCAGGAAGATGGCCGTGCTCTTCCAGTCGGGACCGCGCATGACGGCATTGATGAGGCTGGTGACGTACGTCTGGCCAGTGCTGATGCGCCCCGTCGGGTGATCGCTATTGACGCCGGACGGCGTGATCCAGGAGACGGCGGGCAGGCTGCCGCGTCTAGCATCGGCGAAGAACTGAGTGAGCTTCTGCATATTGCCGGTCTGCCGGTCCTGTTGGACGGTGGTGAAGAAGGGGAGGACGTTCCAGAGCATGGGCGTCCCGCGCTGTGGGAGTGACCGGCAGGTTGGCCCGCTGCTCTTGCAGTACGGTCCGGTGGCGTTGTCCACATACATCTTCCAGCTCACGCCGTGCCGGGCCAGAAGATAGGTGATGTCCGTCCAGGCATAGCTCGGCGTCGACATCTTCTGGCCGCCGCCGGGAAGGATAAACGGCGGATACCTGGGATTGTTGGTGCAGCTCGTCACGTCGTTCGGCTTGCTGCACGACGCCGACCAGGCCGAGACCATATAGAGATGCGAGACCAGACTGAAGGACTTGACCGGCTCGAACATGTGATCGTTGAGCACGAAATTCCTGGCGTAGGCCCAGTAGTTGGGCAGATCTTGACCGTTGTGATAGCCCATGACGTCCGGTGGGCCGCCGGTGCACATCACGTTAAAGGGGTTGCCACAGTAGCCTTTCGGCAAGGCAGGATAGTAGAGCGAGGTCGGGCTGCCCCTGGTGATGCGGCCGATAAAGCCGTTCATCTTGCCGCCGTTGTAGTCCACCGGCACGTCGATGTAGAGGTGGGGGCCCCCAAGGTTGAGATCAGCCCGATCGTGGTATGGCAGGACGCACGTATTCTGCTCCGGATCAGGGATACACACCGAAGGCGATCCCTTCTTCATCGGGATGCCGTCGGCGCCCGGGTAGGTGCCGAAGTAGGTATCGAAGGAGCGATTCTCCTGCATGATGACGATCACGTGCTTGATCTTGTGGATGTTCCCGGCAGCAGAACCGGGAGTACCGGCGGTGGAAGCGGTCGTCGATGAGCAGGAGCTGAAACCGGTGATAAGTGCGACGACGAGGAAGAGCATTCCCAGGAGAACGGCAAGCGAAGCCGGCCGGTATCGCCGCTCTCCTATCACTGCTAGCCGCCCGAGTACAGAAAGCGCTTGAGCGTGGGCTTGTCCAGGTTGCTCCGGGTGACGACAACGGTCCGGGTACGGTAGTGCTTCTTGATGCCGTGACGTCGGCCGGTGATCCAGCGATCGGCAAGACGTACCCCCAGGGCACCCATGGTCCGCGGATCCTGGGCGATCAGGGCGCGGACCACTCCTTGCCGGAGCGCCTGGACTTGCAGCGGGTCGGCATCAAACTCAACCACCTGAACCTGCCCCGGGTGGTGGGTGGACTGGAGCGCGATGGCGGCTCCGTCGCCCGAGGCGACATTCAGGGCAGCGATGCCGGCCAGGTGGGGATGCTGCGCCATGAGCCGGGCCGTGACGTCGGTTGCCTCGGTCACGTTGTCGTGGTCGAAGCGCACTCCCAGATAGCGGATGTGCCGGTAGCGGCGGAGCTGCCGCGCGATCCCCCGCTGCCGCTGGTCGGTGGTGCTGATGCCGGGCTGCGTGCTCAGCGCGGCCACCGTTCCTTTGAAGTGGATGGATCGGGCCAGGGCGCTGGCGGCCAGTGCGCCGCTCTCGACGTTGTTGGAGGAGATGTTGGTGACAGACAGCGGCGCGGTGATGGAGGTGTCGACGGTAATGACGGGGATACCGACGTGCACGGCACGGCTGATTGATCCGTTCAGGGCCCGCCGATCGGTGGGTGCAATGAGGATGGCATCGGGGCGGTGCGCGATAGCGGCATCGAGATACGGAGCCTGCGCCGATGGGCTGAAGGCGTAGGGCGAGCCCTGATAGACCAGCCGGATACCCAGCCGCCGCGCCTCCTGCTGCGCGCCGAGCTCCATGGTCTGGTAGAAGGCATCCCCGCTGAGGCCGGGGATCAAGTAGACAACCGGCTGCCGCTGGGCAACCGCGCCCGACTGCGAGTGGGCAGCAGCAACTCCGACGCCGGCCAGACAACAGGCAATGAAGAGCGCGGTAAGAGCAGTCGGATGTCCGCTCATCAACAGCAGTACCCTCCCCATCATCGCACCATCGATGGGGCTATCAAACACCGAGAGCCCGCCCGCTACGCCCCCTCGGGTTCGGCCCGACTCAGGGCCTCCTCTTAACTGGTGGTCGACGGGATGTGGTAGACGACGATGTGGGTGGTAGCCCAGCTGGTGTTGTACTGAGCCAGCGTCCAGTAGGCGTGGTAACGGTTCGTGGTGTGGGTGTCCACCTCGTCGTAGTCCACAGTTCCGTCGGGGTTGGTGGTGCCATCGGAGGCGGTGATGATCCCTTCGTGGTCGAAGGTTCCGTCGTTGTTCCAGTCGTACAGCACGACATCGCCCGCCTGGGCATCTCCGTCAGAGACAGCCTGGTTCGGCTGGACGCCGTACACATCCGCGACCTTGGTCACCCCGGGCAGGTACTGGGATAGGAAGATACTGTCATCCTGCGCATTGACCCAGCTGACGCTATACGAATACTTGTGGTGGTTCGGCAGCATATACCAGGCGGCATTGCCGCTATAGGTGGGAGAGGTCCGCATCGGGAGGCCGCCGGCAAAGAGCGCCTGAGACACGAAGTTGGTGCAATCCCCGCCCTTGTTGGCGAAGCTGGGATAGGTGGAGTTGTAGGCGCTCCAGTAAGTATCGGCGTACTGAGCCGCAGCCGTTCCACCATACCCGGACGAGGCGCCGGCCGCGTGCGGCAGCGCCAGGGCGGCAAGGAGACCGAGGACGAGCAAGGCGGACAACCTGGGCATCACGCACCCTCCAACACGATAAATCGCTGGGCACAGCGTAGCACAGTCGACTGGAGGGTGAATTGCTCTATGGTCCGGCTCTTGCACCCTCGCGCGGCATGTCGCGCTCCATCACGCTCCTTGCTGCTGCGTTGCTCGCCGCCATCCTCACCATCGGGCTG
Organism: Chloroflexota bacterium; assembly: GCA_025966365.1. Lineage (GTDB taxonomy): Bacteria > Chloroflexota > UBA5177 > UBA5177 > UBA5177 > JAICWV01. The sequence goes on from JAICWV010000137.1 coordinate 6,431, forward strand.
ATCTCGATCGCTCGCGCGGCCGACGTCATCACCACCCTCGAGCACCAGAGCGCGTATATCTCGCCCAACGAGATTGCAGCTGGACACGCGCGCGCGGGAGACCTGCAGCGGCTGGAGTCGGCAGCGGCTGCGTCTGCGCGGCAGGGTGTTCCGGAGAAGTTCGCGCTGGTCCACACCTTTCCCGGGTCGAGCGCGACCGGCGCAGCGCATGATCTGCGCAACACCCTGGGCTTCTCCGGCGTTCTGGTTCTGCTCGCCCCGGGCCACCTCGCCCTCAGCTCCAATCGCCTGTCGGACTCGGAGATGGCCGGCATCGCTCAGCGCGCCGCGACACGGTGCCAGCCACAGGGCTACACCGCCTGCGCCATCTTCGCCGGACAGCAGGCAACTGCCCAGGTGCTGGCAGACCAGCAAACCTCAAGCCATAGCTCAGGAGTCCTCTGGCTGATCGTCGTGATCATCCTGGCCGTCATCGCCCTCTTTGCCCTCAGCGGTGGGAGGCGCAGGCGAAGTGCGGCGCAGGGCTACTTTGGTGATCTGAAGCGTGCCGCCGCCAACACTCTGGCAGAGGTGGATGACGCTGTCCAGCGGATCGAGTCGGCCGCTCCCTCCCTGAGCACGGATGCACGCGCTGAGTATGATCGGGCCCTCTCCCTGCGCGATGCTGCGCAGAGAGAGATCCAGGGATCAACGCCGGAGATGCTGACCCAGGCAAATGAGGATGGCGCGCATGCACTCCTTGCCCTCCAGGGCGTGATGCGCTCCGCCGGTGTCCAATCTCCGGCCGACAACCCACTCAACGAGCCGGTCCACCGCTGCTTCTACTGCGGGCGCACCGATCGTCCACCCTATACCACCAGGACCATTACCGATGAGAAGGGCAACTCCATGCAGGTCGAGGTATGCGCGGTGGACGAGGCTCGTCTGGCGCAGGGAGAGCGTCCCCAGGTGCAGACCATGAGCTACAGCGGCATGCAAGTGCCGTGGTACGCCGTCCCCGGCAATCCCTGGTACTACGCCTACGGCGGTCCCACCTGGCAATACTGGCTGCCCTTCGTCATCGGCATGGATGTGGGGAGTTGGTTCGGCGGCGGCGGGTGGGGGCCGTTCGTCGGTACTCCCGGCTGGGGCGTGGGCGGCATGGACGCCGGCCAGGGCGGCTTCAGCGATGCCGGCGGAGCCGACTTCGGCGGCGGCTGGGACGGCGGTGGCTTCGGCGATGCCGGCGGGGGCGACTTTGGCGGCGGCGGAGGTGACGGCGGAGGTGGTTGGAGCTAAGTCAGCCGGATATTCTCTGTCGTCATTTCAATTAGACAATTGACAATCGCGCCACTTCCCCTTACGTTGGAATGGCGACGTACATGAGGAGGGCTTGGATGAGGTTAGCTCGGCGCGTTCTTTTTGCTGTTCTTTTTGGTTTGGTAGCACCGATCCTACCAGTGCAAGTGTTCGCGGGCGGTGGCGGCGGACCGGCCGGTGCCGGAAGCCTTGCCGTCAGCGTGGACCACGCGGGACCCGCCGGACACAACTGGGGATATCTGGACTACTTTTCTCGCACGGTTACCGTCCATCCAGGTCAGGTCATCACCTGGAACTTTGCGCATTCCTCCGAGCCGCACACGGTCACGTTCCTGCCTGCAGGCACGCCGGTGACCAACGCGGCTTACGGCAAACTGTTCCCAACGGCCAACTTTGTGCCGGACGTCGACGATGGTCCGAAGGCGCCGCCCGCCGCGAACTTCAACGTCGATCAGCAGACAGGATGCGGTAACTCGCCCTACTATCGTGGAACCGGACCCTGCTCGTTTACGGGCGCGGCGCCTGTCAACTCCGGGGTTGAGAACCTCCTCCCCGGTCAGGGTCCGCAGACATACTCGGTGCGGATCAATGCCGCTCCCGGCGTCTACCACTACATCTGCCTGGTCCACGGCCCGGTCATGTCCGGAACGGTCCGGGTCGTCGCTCCCGGAACCGCGGTCGATTCACAAGCGAGCGTGAACCGGCGAGCGGCAGCACAGTACCATGCCGCCACCACGCACGCACTTGCCTATGAGTCACACCTGGCTGCCGGCCAGAAGACGGCTGGCGGCCACACGATCTGGACCGTCCGCACGGGAGCAGGGTACGGGCGTGTTGCCATCAACGAGTTCATTCCCCGGAACCTCCACACCAAGCCGGGCGATACCGTGGTGTGGACCCCTGGTTTCCACACCGTCACCTTCCCCAATGAGAGCGGCGTAGCGCCCTTCTCGATTTCGTGCGAGGCACCGGGGCAGGATATTCCCTTCCGCGGCAGTCTGGCAACCTGCCCGGGTGCGGAGCTCGGGCCGAACCCGAAAGGCTTTTTCCCATCGGGCAAGCCCGGCCAGGCCTACACTGGAGGGTTCTACAACTCCGGCAACCTGGTCATACCGCAGCCCCATACCTGGTCGGCCTCCTTCCCCAAATCAGGCACCTTCACGTACGAGTGCCTGATCCATCCGGGCATGGACGCCGTCATCACTACCGGCTAATCGTAGGCAACCGGACAGGGGCCCCACATGGGGCCCCTGTTTCTATGTGCGGCTTGACACCCTTGCTATACTCTCGATACAGAGAACAGCGGCGAGCGGGACGAGTACGCCGGGAACGCAGCGGACAGGAACGAGGGGTCACCGACTGAGAGCCCTTCCACGCAGCGCTCGGCCGAAAACCACCCGCGAGCGGGCTGCTGAAGCAGCCACGGCCGGCCCCCGTTAGCGGGCAGTGAGGGAGGCGTCGAGCCTCTGAACTCGGGTGGAACCACGAAGCGGCCCTTTCGTCCCGTACGGAAGGGCCGCTTTTTAGTTCGAAGGAGGTCTCGATGAACGCTCTGGCATTCCACCCACACGTCGATCTGCAGCGGGTGCGACACTCGACCGCCCATGTCCTGGCGCAGGCCATCACCGAGACCTTCCCCGGCACCAGACTGGGCATCGGTCCCGCCATCGAGGACGGCTTCTACTACGA